>DATFJG010000159.1:0-13812 GCA_035269305.1 Clostridia bacterium | reverse complement strand
CTTTTCACCTGAACCAAATAGACCACCATTTCTTTTTACAAGCTCACGCTTATCTAGTCTTAAGCGGCAGCACATACTTCTAGCATCTTCTGGATCCATGTCTGAATTAATAAAGTTTGCAAAATATGGAATACCATATTTCCCTGCCATTTCCCAAAGATTATCATGAACTTCATTATCCCAATCAAATTTTTCATGAATGTTATAAGTTGGTATAGGATATGGGAAAGGTGCACCGACAGCATCACCGTTTAACATAATCTCATAAAAAGCTCTATTAATCATATCCATTTGCTCTTGACATTCACCATAAGTATAATCTAATGGTTTACCAGCAACAACAACTGCTTTTTCAGCCATATCTCTTGGCGGTACCAAATCAAAAGTTAAATTACTAAAAGCTGGTTCAGCTCCCATTCTTGAATTTGAGTTAATTTGAAATATGAAACCCTGCATTGCTTGATATACTTCTTTATAAGTTAAACCTTCTTCTTTTACAAAGGGTGCAGTTAAAGTATCAAAAGAACTAAAAGCTACAGCGCCCATAATCTCGTTTTGAAAAATTGTTGTTAGATTAGCAATTTGTGCCAATAAACTTCTAAAATGTTTTGCTGGTTTTGATGTCGGTATGTTACTAACACCTCTAATCCCTTTAACAATAATATCTAATAAAGAATAGCCACAACAGTAAATCGTTAAACCACCTAAGTCATGAATATGAAAATCTCCATTATTGAAACCTTCTCTTATACGTTTATTATAAACTCTATAAAGCCAATAATCTCTTGAGGGCATTTCTGTTATATAACGATTTAATGAGCCGTAACTGTAATGAGCATTTGAGTTTTCTTTTACTCGCCAGTCACTTCTATTGATATAACTGTCTATTTTATCAAGGTAAAATTCTCTTGTACCTTCTCTCATTTTTTTGTGATCTTCACGGTATAAAATATAACGTCTTGCAGAATCATAGCGTTCATATTTCATTAATAAATTTTCAGCTAAATCACTAATTTCTTCTACAGTAAACAATCTATCTTCAATTAGTATTTTTTGTCTGATTTCATTTTCAATGATATTTGAAACACGATTGTCGATCCCATCTTCACTTTCATACATGGATGCTTCAATGGCAGCTATAATCTTATTGCCGTCATATATAACTGGATCTCCGTTTCGTTTGACTACTTTTAGTTCCCTCATATTGGCCTCCCGGTTTTTTCTTTATTACTATATATAGTGGTTAATACGCTATTTCTCCCACTAATTAACACTATATATATTTTAGCACCTTTAAGAGCCCTTGTAAATGGTTTTTTAAAACTTTACATTTCCTTATATTTTCATTAGCTATATTATGGGATTCTTTAGAAAACAGACTCTATAAAAGCCAAAATTTCATAATAATGTAAAGCAACTGTAAGTATCAAACTAATAATAGCCGCAATTGAACCAATGCTAAAAAACATCTCTTTTTTCTTCTGTTTTCGGTATTTTTCAATTTCATATTTCCATAGATGCTCTTTATTAGTATTCAGAGATTTTTTATTATTTATTTTAGCATTTTTTAATATTTCTTGACGGTTTTTTTCAAATTCTAAATCATTCATAGCCATCCCCTTCAATCTCAATTAACTTAACAGTCATTAACTTTCTAAATGTACTAACTATATTTTTTTTGCATGTGGTAATAATCACTTGACGTTCTTTTTGAATTATTTTCAGAACATCAACAAAAGCCCTTAACCTTTCCTGATCCCAATTAGAGAAAAATTCATCAAAGAAAAAAGGTAATTTTATATCCCTTTCATAATGTTTTATGACACCGAGTCTTAATGCTAAGAATAGTTGATCCATTGTGCCGCGACTAAAACCACTATTAATCTCTTTATTATATTTTCCCAAGTCTAGATAAACATCTTTTGTTTCCGGATTTATAAATATTTTATCATATTTGGATTGAGTAAATGCATTAAAATATTTGTTCGCATCTTTAACAATATCTGGTTGGTAATCCTCCTTAAAAGATTCATTTGATTTTTGAATAACTTCTTTCATGGCAAGGAGTTGATTTTTTCTTTTAACGAGTCCTTTTTTTTCAATTATCATTAAATCTATTTCCGTTTCTATGGATTGAATTTCTTCAGTAATTGAAACATTTTCAATTTTTTCTTCTAACTTTGCTAAACTTACTTGATTTTCTCCTATCTGATTATGCAATTTATCAATTTCAATTTCAAAGGCGTCAAGTCTTTCAGAACTAACAGATTCCTTAAAATTTTTAAACTCATCTAAAAGCAATTGTCCATTTTCAGTTTTCTCAATTTTTTCGTCTAAATGTTCTATCTGTTCTTCAATTTTACGGTTATTCTTAAATACTTCAATACCTTTTTCAACGGATGATTGACTCATTTCAATTAAGAAATGATTTATAGTATCGAGTTCCTCTCTATGCCCTTTTAATACACGTTGCTTTTGATTTAAGCTAATCTTAAACTCTTTTATTAAAAACTCTAAACTATTATTTTTATCTCTTTTATTTTCAATTTCATTAAAAATATTATTGACATAATTTAAGATGCTCTGCAAATCATCTACTAATACATATTTTTCAAAAAATCTTTTTAACTCCTTAACTTCTTTAAAGACCAGCTCACTTAACTGCTTTTTCTCTTCTAGAAGTGATAACATTTGAAATTCTTTTTCCTTGAGTATTTCATACTTCTCTATGGCTTCAGAAGAAAAATTCAAACCTTTAAATTGTTTATGACTATTTTTATTTGAAAACAAAGCAATTATTGATCCAAAACCTATTGAAAAAAACAATATACTTATTAAGGACTGATTAAAATAGTATAATAAACCGCCTGCTAAAAGTGATAGAATAGATATTAAGATTATTTTTTTATTAATTGAATATTGATTGATTTCTTTAACTGATATTTTTTTCACTTTATTAAAGTCTTCCTTAGTGCAAACTTTATTAAAAATCTTATAGAAGAGTTGATTATATTCTTTTAATAATAGTTTTTCTTTTGTTGCTATGGTATCTAAGTTTTTCTTATGATTAATCAATTCTTCTAGTTCAATGAGCTTTCTATTAATAATTCCCTTATTTTCTATTATCAATACCTCTTTATCGGAAAACACTTTTTTTTCTAAGTTCTTTTTTTCTATTGATTCCTCTAAAGCTAAAATTTCCTCTTTGTTACTCTTAATTTGCTCAATTAATAATCTGCGATCATCAATAATATCTTTTGACAATAAGCTATAGTCACTGTAATTTTCGTATTCCTTTTCTAGATTCTCTTTTTCAATACAGATATTCGCTATAGGCATTAGCTTTTTTATTTTTCTTCGTTTAGCTTCTAAGTCACTCAATTGATCTTTTTGATTTTTTATTAATAGTTTAAGTGCATCTATTTCTTCAATTTCTTTTTTAATACGTTTATAAACATGAATCAACTGCGATTGTTCATTTTTTAGCTGATTAATTTCTTCTTCAATTGTTTTTAAACGATAACTCCCACGATTGCTTTCACGCCAAATTTGATTCAGCTCATCATCGATACTTTTTAAGACCGCTTCTGGTTTATTGATATTGGTCTGGTCATAGGAAAAAATCATTTGACTATCAACTTTCTCCCAAGTATCTCTTTGAAGTTGGTCAATTCTTCTTGTATCTATACAATAAAGATCTCTATACAATGGCAAACTTATTCTTTTTATAAATTTTAAAGTACGGTTACTGATTTGAAGAAGGTCAGTATCTTTTTTTATTGAACCTATTGGTTGACTCATTAACTCTCTTGATACTGTATAATAGTCCTGATCATTTTCAATAACGCCTTTTATATTTAGCTCGTTTTGGTTCCAATTAACCAATGGGTTTTTTTCTTTTGAAGTGGGATAAATACCATAAAACAATGTTATAACACCTTCGGCAATTGTTGATTTTCCAGACTCGTTCTTACCATAAATTATATTGACACCATCATTTAAAGAGATTTTTTTATTAAGGAGTCCACCAAAAGAAATAAACTCTATATTTTTAATCATCATTTTTAGCACCTACCATCATGCCCATTATTTCCTTAACAAAATTTTCATTTGATATATCAACTTTATATTTCTTAAATATTTCCCTTTGAAAGGCTTCCTTTGATAAACTTTCTTCTATATACCCTAGAACATTGTCTTCTTGAACATAATCTTTATAATTAATAGGTCTTTCTATCCCACTAATATCCATTGCAACATCAATAACTATTTCATTTCTTATGATTTCATTTTTCAGTTCTTCTCTTTTCATAACAGCATCCAGATAGGAAAAAAGTTTTGTTTCACCGATTAATACTATTTTTAACATTATTTTTTTATTGAATCTAGTCAATCTATGATCTAAAAGATTTAATAAATCATATTCATTCTCAATGGACTCCTTGTTTAAATCAATCAATAAAGTTTCATAATTAATTGTTGAGAAATCTATGAAATTAATTGAACACTCATTTCCTTCTAGATTAATAAGCAGACCACCTTTATTACCGGTTTCCTTTGAATTTAAACCATACAAAGAACCAGAGTAATAAATACTCTTGCTTACTTGTTCTCTTTTATGAATGTGCCCAAGAGCCCAATAATTATAGTTTTTACTTTCTAGATCCTCTACTCTTGTTGGTAAATAAAGATCGCCTGATTTATGGGTTGATACAATAGAACAATGCAATAAACCTATATTATAATAGCCTTCTATGGCATAAGGAAATTCTTTCGCGAGATTCCTATTTTCAATCTTCGATTGGTGACCACATGAATGAATATATACTTCATCATTAAGTAAATAAGAAGACGGATTTTCTTCATTAAAAATAATCACATTTTTAGATAATTCTCTTAAAAAACCGTTTTTAAATGTTATGTTTGAATCATGATTACCTAAGGAATAAAAAACTTTCACCCCATAATTGTTTAACAAATTAAAAGTATCGATTAAATATTTTTCCGCTCTTAAGGATCTATACTCACCATCAAATAAATCCCCAGGTATTAGTAAGGCCTTTATTTCATTGTTTAATACATAATCAATCACTCGATTAAATGTTTTGTAAGATTCGTCTATAAGTTGTTGCCTGATTTCTGAGCTCTTATTTAAGAATTTAGTTCCAAAATGTATATCTGATATGTGTAATAATTTCATTCTTCACCCCATTTACAAACTAGCGTTTGTTTCATTCTATCATTATATAATTCTACAGTCAATTTCAATATTTATTATGAATATATATTTATATTTCGTTTTTTTTATTATATAATAGTATAAGAATCATTATGAAGGAGGCTTAAATGGATAATTTTATTAAAAATCATTACAATATTATTGAGACCTATGAACAAAATGAATATCAGGAAATTCAAATGGGTACAGAAATAACTGATCCTGATAATATTATTGTAATTAATACATTAAAAAAACTTAGTCAGTACAGCGATCATTTGAAAAAAACTTTAGAAAACTCATTGCAGAATTTACTTCATATAGAAATGAACAATGACGATACTTTAACTTTTGTTACAAGTTACCATGAAGGCATTAGTCTAAAGGATTATCTAAAGAGTTCTAAAATATCTAATGATCATAGAAAAAAAATTGCTCAAGATTATTTAGATATCATAAAGAAATATGAACCAATAGATAATAATCTAAAAAAAATATTGGTTGATCCTAAGCAAATTAATATTAATAACAACGAACTTGTTTTAAATGAATTGTTATTAATTGCTGATGATAGCAAAATACCTTTTGAAGAGGTTACTAAAACCATTGGCAAAACACTAGATTTAATATTAGAAAAAGATACATTTATTGAAAGCTTACTTGCTGGCTCTGAAGTATATACTTCAATTGAAGATATTTTGAATGTTTTTCATACAAGTTATATTGATGAAACAGATACTATAGCGTCTTATGATTATGAAGACTATTTTTCAGATGTTGATTCAGATAAAAAAGAAAGTACAACGGTTTTTATACCACCTATTGAAATGTCATCAGGTGAAGAAGACTTTAAGGCTGATATATTAGATGAAGTACCTGAAGTAAATAATGAAAACACATCAGAAGTTGAACTAACCTCTTTAGGGTTTGTTGATGCGGCTGAAGATTCAGAACTAGAACATCATGAATACAAAGAAAAGTTCAATAATAAATATATTTTACCCATTGCTATCATTCTCTTATTACTTTTCGGTGTTTATTTTGCACAGAATATTCTATTTAAAGATGATCTACCTGAATATACTGTTTCATTCACTCGAGAGAAAGTAGAAGGTGGCTTCAGATTCAAAGCAGATGTACCTGAAGATGAAGAGTATATTTACGAATGGCGATTCTTATCTGATGGTGAAGAGCTTGCAACATTCAATAAAAATTCCATACTAATAGAGTTTAAAAATGAAGGAAGTTATACAATTGAATTAAGAGTTCAAAACCCTGATGGCCATTGGTCTGAAACTTATACCGATGAATTCTATTACGATATAGAAAACCTAGAAGACCTTAACGAGAACGAAGAAACGTCAAACACAGGTGAAACCAGTGATACCTTTGATAATTATACCATTCGCTATCAAACAGATAATATTACTGATGATTACGAAAACAAATATCAAGGTGACCGATCTCTTAAGTTTACTTTTGATGAAGATAATCAAACAGCTAAGATTAAGCTTGAAGGCATCTTATTAAAGAATGAAGCAAATATATCCTTCCAAATCAAATCTAGTACCAGAGAACCAATAGATATAAAATATGTTGGTCTAGTTGGTAATACTGAAATATTTGAGAAAGATTCCACTTATGTTCCAGAACTTGAAAACACATGGGTAATGTTGCCTTTTACAGTTAACACTTCCAACGTAGATGATTTAGAATTGACATTTAGTTCTAAAAATACTACAATATGGATTGACCAAATAGAAATAGAAAATTATAAATAAGCTATCTAAATGGCTCAAAACTATATGTTTTGAGCTTCTTTATGAAAGGAAACTATGAAAAGATTATTAGGCATTTTAAGAAATACAATTGAAGAAAACAACTTAATTGAAAATGGTGATGTTATTGGGGTCGGTATTTCCGGTGGGAAAGACAGTATGTCTTTACTCTATGAATTAAAAAAATACCAAAGTTTTAGTCCTATTGACTTCAAAGTCCATGCGCTTAAAATTAATATTGGCTTTGAAGAAGAATCTGCTAATGACCGTCTAAGGGAATTTTGTAAATCCATTGGCGTTGAACTTACAATTGAGTATTCAGATATTAGAACTGTTGTTTTCGATATCAAAAAAGAAAAGAATCCATGTGCTTTATGTGCTAATATGCGACGTGGCGCTTTAGCAACCCTTGCCAATCGTTTAGGCATAAAAAAAATAGCCCTTGGCCATCATAAAGATGATAAGATTGAAACTTTTTTTATGAACATGTTTTACAGTGGTCGATTGAATACTTTTCAAATGAAATCATATTTATCAAGAAGTGAAGTGACAGTTATTCGTCCTTTTTATGAGGTCGAAGAAAGTTTAATAAAAACTTTTGTTAAAAAGTATGATATACCTGTGATCCCAAGTAATTGTATCGTTGATAAAGAAACCCAACGAGAAGAAATTAAAGATTTCTTATCTGAAATCTATCCCCGATTTAAAGGCTCTAAAAAGAGTATCGAACGGGCTATTAAGAATAAAGATCAGTTTAATCTTTTTTAAGCAATATAAAATAGGTAACTTTCATATTCACTTCTGAAAGTTACCTATTAAATCATTTCTTCAACCATTTAATATCCGTCCTTTTCTAAATTTTTTGGTGGCATCATCTCCTTTAAAAACACAATACCTATAATATCCACTAACTTTTTGTTCTTTCATAACATTACAAACATTTGTTATAAACTAACTACTTTGGTGGTATCATCTCCTTAAAATTTCAATTATAGAGATCTCCCAATGAAACCTCTTTCTCTTTTGATAAATTAATTATAACATAATAAATCAGAATTTTCAAATTATTTGCTCAATATTCTGATAATTAATCTGTTCACAAAGATTGATAGTCAACCTCACCACCTAATGCGTAGCTTCGATGGAGTTTTCTTTAGACAAGTTGATAAAAACTATCGCGCCCTAGGTCATTTTAATTCGTATTAGTGGCACCAGGAATAATAAGGCCTTTAAATTATACATTCCCTAGATAAACGTATTTTAGACTTTTCTTAGCCTCACGGTACAAAAGATTCAATGTTTCTAGCTTTGTTGGGGGTCTTTTCATTTTATATCTTGGAAAATACCTAGCTAAATGTAAAGGAATTTCTCTATCAATAGCAGCAATCCAATCTATCATATTTTTAATTTCTTCTTTATTTGAGTTAAGATCATCAATGACTAGACAAGTTATTTCAACATGGGTTTCGTTAGCTGCTAGAATAATACTCTTTTTCACTTCCCCAACCCTTCCCCCACAAATATTTTTATAAAAATCATTGTTAAATGCTTTTAAATCTATGTTTATAGCATCAATATATTTTAACAATTCCTTTAAAGGTTCTTCATTAATATACCCATTAGTTACTAAAATATTGTCTAATCCTTCTTCTTTTGCTTTCTTTGCACAGTCCAGAGTAAACTCATAATTAATCAATGGTTCATTATAGGTATAAGCTATACCGATACTCCTAGAATCTTCTTTCGCTTTTTCAATAATATCGTCAATAGTTAAATCTATGGTTCGCGGATTACCATGTGCTATTTCGTAGTTTTGACAAAATTTACAGGTAAGGTTACAGCCATATGACCCAATAGAAAAGATCATAGAACCTTTTTTATAATTATATAGTGGCTTCTTTTCAATAGGATCTAAATGGTATCCTGTTATTTTCCCATAAGATAATGCATATAGTTTTCCATCAATATTTTTTCTTACACGACAAATACCTGTATCCCCTTCAGAAATCATACAGTATTTAGGACATAGGACGCATCTTATTTTTTTATTTTCTTTTTTTTCATAATATAATGCTTCTTTCATAAGTAACCACCTAATATTCCTTCATTTTTTCTGCAAACTTCTTAGCTTTCTCTCGAATACCTTCCACATAGGCAATTTCTCCAGAATCATTAGCGATGGACATAATTGAAAACTCTGGCGGGAGAATAAATCCTTTATTTAAATTAAGCGCACTAATCAAATGTTTTGCAACGGAATCACTACCAGAATTTCCTGAGATAATCACTGCAAACATTGTTTTATCTTTCAAAGAGATCCTTCTATATAGAACAGTCATTCGATTAATGACAGCCATTAGTTTAGCTGAAATTGAATCATTATAATTAGGACAAATCCATACAAAATAATCGCAAGCTTCAATTGCAGGTAATACATCATCTACAATAACCCCACCGTAATAACAACTCTTCTTTTGTGCAAAGTGCTGGCATGTTTCAAAGGGACATCCACTACAATCGATAATTTTTCCATCCTCAATTTCTATCTCATTAATATCATAGCCATCCAAATACTCTTTAATCATATTCCACAGCATTAGTGTATTAGATGTTTGATAAGATGACGCGTGAAGTACTAGAATTTTTGGTGATTTTTTTTGTTCAAGTTTAAAATTGTAAAGTCTTTCGGCTAATTTCACTACTTGTATTTTTGCAATAGCTTTTAGTGTCTTATCTTCATGCAGTTTCTGCCATGTAATGTAATTCTTAAAATCTTTAATTATTTCTACCATTGGCTGTCCAATAAAACTTAAGCCTTGTTGGTTCAGTAAAAATACTACTTGTTGTGCTAAGGTTTTAGTGTATAACTCATTCTCTGAATTAACGATAATCCCAGCATAACTCTTGTTGAAAACTTTATTCTTCTCCTTAATCTTTTTAATAAAATTCATTAGCCTTTCATTAGATCCAATTACATTTGTTGAAAATACTAAAAGAATTCTTTCATCTTCAAAGGATAGTGCTTTATAAAAATTATTAGTAATCACTTCGCAAGATACACTTTCTTTAAAGGCCTCCACCATTTCTAACAAAACAGGATGATCATTAAAAATGAGTACTTTAATTTTTTTCATATTGATGCCTCAATTCATCATAAGATGTCTTAATACGTTTCATTAACTCCTCATTCAAATCATTCCGCTCAATACCAACACTGCCATTAATTAAGCGATTTCTAATCCCCCAATAGATCCCATCAATAAAGACTGTCGAATAGTTATAATTTCCTCTCAAGGTTTCTAAAATCGAAAGGGCTCCTGAAGATAAAGCCGGTGCTATATAGGGCTTAAAGCCAGCTTCACGGACTTTTAGATTAGCAGTAATGACATCATTTGTTAATGCTATAGAATCTTTCTGGGAGTAGTTTTCTAAACTATCTGCTACAATTAATCCTTTACCATGGGGACCAAAGACTCGCCCTTCGTTTTTATAGTTCAGTCCTCGAATTTCAGAGTAATAATTTGCCCTGCCATTCATTACTCCTAGGCCGAAACCTCTTACTTGATTCGGTAATAACCCCTTAAAATCTAATGTTTCCTTCTTATTCTTGTTTGATTCATAAAATACAACATTACATAATAAATCCACTGGATCAGAAACTACAGCAAAAATTCCTTTAAAATTATTTTTTCTCGCCTTTTTTGCATAAATTTTAATAATCTCTCGATTCGCTTCATATTGAACCATACGGACATCTTTTTTCTCATTTCCTACTTTCGGTACAAATTTTGAAGCAGTAAATATAAAGACATCTGTGTTGAATAGATCTTCCATTGAAGTTGATACAACCTTTGGTAGGTTACTATCATTTGGAAATACTATTTGATTCATCTCTAAAATGTATCTTTTTATTTTATCTTCATTTAAATCAAATAACCTTATTTCTTCAATTATATCTTTCCCCAAAAGTCTTAACCCTAATAATAATGTGCCGCCAACATCTCCGAGACCTAAAATTGTAACTGTTTTTTTTCTTGGATTTTCATCATTAAAATTTAACCCATAGGAAAGGTTAATCAAAACTACTTTACCTTCAGTAATCTTTTTTTCTATAAAGTCATTTACTTCAATTGACTTTTCTATATTTTTTAAAGATATTTTTCCAATTGTTTCTTTACCAATGGATAACTCTTTAACATCTTGAATTAACAAGCTATTTTTAGTAGATCCTAGAGGCATTCTCTTCAAAAAGAATATTTTATCTTCAGTTTTTTCAAAGACTTCCTTAGAAATTTCATTATAATCAAGTGTTTCTATTGAAAAACAAAACTTTTCATTGATTTTATAATAGTACATATATATCCCCTTTCAACTCTAATTCCATTATACTTGGATTAGAATTCAAATGCAAAAAGTCCTTAGATTAATTCCAATCTAAGGACTTTATATTTAAAGATTAGTAGATTCTCTTTCTATTAACTTTGTATCTACTATATAATTTGTAATTTTTAAGTCAGTATCATCTAATCGCTTAATCAATAAATCTGCTGCATAATAACCTAGTTTTTCTGCTGAAATATCGACAGAAGTCAAACTTGGTTTTCTATATTCTGCTAAAGGTGTGTTATTAAAACCTGTAACAGCAATGTTTTCTATTCCTTTGTCTTGCAAGTAATCTATGACACCAAAGGCTAGCATATCATCTGTTGTAACGACGGCATCTAGTGAGGCCACTTCTAAAATTTCTTTAATGGCTTGATATCCAGCAGATTCCGTAAATTCTACTTCTCGAATCAGATCATCATTTATTTGAAGTCCTCTTGTTTCTAAGGCCTTCTTATACCCCTCTAAACGATCAACAGTCACATTAAGCCCATGTTTACCACCGATAAATCCAATTTCAGATTTATTTTTCCTAATCAGATGTTCTACAACATTATACATAGCTTGAAAGTTATTATTATCAACCCAAAATGCATTTTTATAATTTCTTTGTCTCCCAATGGTTACATATGGAAACTTCAATTTTCTTAATAATTCAACACTTTCATCATCTGTTCGTACAGTTGTTAAGATTACACCATCAACAGCACCAGATCTAATAAAATGGTTCAATAAGTTTATTTCATCGGCTTCATCTTCGGCATTACTATACATAATATAATAACCATTTTCTTTTGCTGATCTACTAATACCAGCAATAACTTTTATGAAAAATGGATTATGCATAAAATCCTTTGTTGCACTGGGTAATATTAATCCTAGTGTACTTGTTTTATTATTTGCTAGATTCCTAGCGGCAATATTTGGATGATAATCTAGCTCATCCATAACTTTATAGACAATTTCTTTCGTATCGTCACTAATTTTTTCGTTACCAGAGATTACTCTTGAAACAGTAGAAGTAGAAACTCCGGCTTTTTTAGCGACATCTTTCATGGTTACTTTCATAATCCCCTCCTCATCAATATAACTATTATATTAAAAAAAATAGGATTTGTAAATTAACCTTTTGTTGCACCTTGTGCTAAACCATGTACCAAATGTTTTTGTAGGTACACAAATAAAATGGCAATGGGTACTGCTACTAATATTGCACCGGCTGCAAATCGAGTAAAATGAGTAGTAGATTGTGATCTTACCCATTCAAATAATCCCATTGCTAGTGTTTTTTTACTTGCAGTTTTAATAACTAATCTTGGGAAAATATAGTCAAACCAAGGCCCCATAAAATTTGTTAAAGCCACTAAGACTAATATTGGTCTTGAAAGGGGAAATATTATTTTAGTAAAAATTGTAATATTTGAAGCCCCATCAATACGTGCGGCTTCATCTAATGATTTTGGAATAGCCCCCATAAATCCTTTTACTAACCAAGTATTGTATGGGATTTGACCAACTGCATAAATTAAAATTAATCCTAAATGGGTATCTAATAAACCGAATTTCATTAATATAATATAAATAGCCGTCATTGCTAAAATCGCAGGAAACATTTGTAAAACCAAAATTGCCATTAAAGAAATCTTTCTTCCTTTAAACTTAAATCGGGCAAAGGCATAAGCAGTAATTGAAGTAATTACTACAGAAATCAACATATTGATTGTTGCAATTTTCAAAGTGTTTAAATACCAAATTGGAAAATCTGTTTCAGTAAATAACTCTTTAAAATGGATTAATGTATATTCTTGGGGTAGAATTGTTGAACTAAACAAACTAGAACCTGTTTTAAATGCTGATAGAACAATCCATATCACAGGTAAAACAACTATAATGGAAGCAATGGTTAAAATTGCTATTACCACTAGTTTAGTTATATAATCTGATAATTTTTGTTTTTCATTTAAAGTTTTTTCCATTTAAATCATATCCTCCTCTTCAAAGGACTTAGTTCTTTTCAATGAGTATATTGACACTAGGGCAATAAATATGAATAATACAATTGCTACAACTGATGCCATATGATACTGTCCTTGATCATTGGTCATTTTAAATACCCATGTGATTAGAATATCTGTTGATCCAGCGTATTTAAAATTCGAGTTTACTGGATTACCATCTGTTAATAGGTATATAATATTGAAATTGTTAAAGTTAAAAGCAAATGTCATAATGAGGATAGGTGCTGTTTGAAATAAAACCATTGGGAATGTGATATTTCTGAATTTTTGCCAAGCATTGGCGCCATCAATATCAGCTGCTTCATAAAGTGCCGCATCAATATTTGTAAGAATACCTGACATTAAAATCATAAAATAAGGCGCACCAAGCCATAAATTAATAATTATAATCATAATTTTCGCTATGCCTGGATCT
>DATFJG010000158.1:0-66729 GCA_035269305.1 Clostridia bacterium | reverse complement strand
TGGTGAAATTATTGCTGTCAAGAAAATTGTCTGATGATAGGATACATCAAATATGTATATTAGAACTGCTAGTAGAATAACAGCAAGTGTAATGACAAAACCTGGAATATTATAATCTAAATTAATTTGTGAACCAAAACCAACAATTAAAGCAATATAAAACATTAATTTTTTCTTATTTATAAAGACCACCCCTCTTTTATCCATTTTATCTTAATCTTTCAATATGTTACAATATTTTTTCTTATTTTCTTATTTTAAAATATATTGATTTTTTGAAGATACAATAACTTTCTAAATTAATCTTGACAATAAAGAAAATTATCCTTATAATTAAAATTGTATTGATTACATTTTAACAATCAGTATAAATATCATCGATTGAAAGATGATTCTTTGAATTATCTTTTGACGGGGAAATATCAGAGAAAAACTCAAAATTAAAATGGAGGAGATTTAAATGGAGAAAAACAAAACACTAGAAAATCTAATGAAGGCTTTTGCAGGAGAATCACAAGCCAATCGAAAGTATACAGCTTATGCTAAAAAAGCTGAAGCAGAGGGTAATAAAAATGCCGCTAAGCTTTTCAGAGCTGCAGCAGATGCAGAAACATTACATGCATTAAAAGAATTTGAATTAGCTGGAAAAATCAATTCTACTGAAGATAACCTTCAAGATGCCGTTGAAGGAGAAACATATGAGTTTGAAAGTATGTATCCTGAGTTCATAGAAGCGGCTAAAGAAGATGGTAATAAAGCTGCCATTAAAGCCTTTACTTATGCAATGAAAGCAGAAGAAGTTCACGCAAGATTGTACCAAGAAGCCCTTGAAAGTTTAAGTCAATCTGAAGAAGTATTCTATTACTTATGTCCTGTTTGCGGAAATATAGAAAAAGCTATACCAGAAACATGTGATATTTGTGGTGTACCAGGCGCTAAATTTATAAAGTACTAAAAAAAGTTATTCACTAATCCCCTTAAAATTTTTCGGGGATTTTTTAATAAAAAAAAAGATACCCAATAGGATATCTTCTATAAAACATCAACTTTTTCTAAAACTAAATTTTCTTCTGTTTCTGAAATAATAAACTCTACATCTTGTGTTAATATATCTGAGTAACTAAAAGATGCAGTTCTCGAAGTACCAAATTCTCCACTGATCTCCACAGTAAAAATGTTTCTAAATACATTTTTTACTATACCGTTTCTGGTTTTCATCTTACGTTTACCACGATCAGTAACTAAAGAAATCTCTTCACCAATATATTTTTCAATATGGTTCTTAATCTCTTTTAATGACTCTGTGTTAGCCAAAAAATCACTCTCCTTAAAAGCATATATTTTATTTTAACATAGAGTTGTTGAAATTGCAACAAATTAGTATATATTTTTAAAAAGTCCTTGTCAATAATTATTTCGTTTTTGTATGATTTTTTTGCTATTTGGTTGAAAATCAATGGAAAGAATTATATACAATCCAGCCATTGCCAATAATGAAATCCATTCCATAAGTCACCTGCCTTATCTCTACTCTTCTTTTTCTTATTATAATTGCAAGTGACTTAAAATAAAAGGATGAAATTGTTTCTTAACTTAGTAATCTTTTTGAAATATTTCTGCATACTCTAAAAGTTCTTGAATACTATTAATTAAGTACTCATGGCCTTTATAAATATTAGAAGCTTCTAAAATGATAGGCTTTTTTTGATTTAGCATTTGATTGAAGATAAACCGAGGATCAAAAGCCCAACCGTCCTTTGCATCTTGATTGAAATTTGGAATAATGTGATGATAGGTTTTATAGTATTCATTGTTCTGGTAATAGTGACTGCCCTTAGTCGTCCAGAAATGAAAAGCATCAGCTGCTTTAGCTAATACACTAAAAGCCTGTAAAAAATCAAAGGGCACTAATTTTGAAGCGAAATAAAGGTGTCCTGTGTCTAAGAGAAGCCCTATCTTTGAAAAGCTTTCTATTATTTCTATCCATTGGTAGTAATCATTAAACAAGATGTTCGACCCAAAATACTCTAACAGTATTTTAGCATTGTATTTTTCTGCCAAAGTATTTATTTCTTCAAGAGAACTTTTTAAAAATAATTTAAAATTTTCGTGGTCTGTATCAGTATGATTTACTCCGGGGAAATGTAAAACAAAATAATCTACGTTTTTTTCTTCTAATTTTTTTAAATTCATTTCAAGTAAATGAAAGGATTGCTTTCTTAAAGCTTCATTTTTACTTAAAAAGAAAGCAGCTAAATAATCCTGTTGATACCATTTAGGAATGTACAATGGCAAATGTACGCTATAAGCTATTCTATTCTCTTCACAAAATTCTAAGGTTTCTAAAGCATCCTTTAGTGATTCTTTATAGGGTCTACTTTGAGTAATACAAATTTCCACTCTTCTAATATTTAATTTTTTAATTTCTTCTATTGATAAATTGACTTGGTTCACACCAACAAATTTACTCACTTAATCACATTCCTTATCATATATATATTTAAAACTGAAATAATTAACCCAAAGGCTATTAAAAAAACACCTAAATTAAAGTCTTTTTCAAACAGATTTTCAATGCCGTAGATTATGGCATAAAGGGATATAATAAAACTTCCATAAATACTTATATCTTGAGTTGTTATAATTCCCTGTTTTCTTAAGAAATATGACGCAATTAATGCGACTAAAAATAGGGAAGCTATACAGAACCTTATATATACAAATTTTTTCCTAGTCATAGCATCACCTACCTTTCAACATATATCAATTATATAATAGCAAAAATGAATCTTCAATAGAAAAAGCACCTTCTTAAAAGAAGATGCTTTTCATTTGATCTATTATTTAGTTATTCAAGACTTTATTAACAATAACACCAGCGATTGCTGCAAAGCTTAAACCATTAATTGTAATTGTTTCTGTTAATGGAATGCCAACAGTAATTCCTAATTGTCCCTCAATGTATTGTCCACCGAAACCTAAGATTAAAATCGTTGCCATAACAATAATATTTTTAGCATTCATTTTTACATTATTTGTCTTAATTGTTTTAAAACCTATAATTGCAATCATTGAGAATAGCATTAGACTAATACCACCCATTACTGGTACTGGGATTGTTTTTAAAGTTGAACCCACTTTTGAAACGAGGGCTAAAAGAATAGCGAAAACTGCTGCAATTCTTAAAACAGCTGGGTTATAATTTTTTGTAATTGCTAATACACCTGTATTTTCTCCATAAGTTGTATTGGCTGGTCCACCAATAAACCCTGCAAACATTGTAGCCAATCCATCGCCAAGTAAGGTTTTATTTAAACCTGGATCTTCAATGAAATTCTTTCCTACAACTGCTCCATTTGTTGTAATATCTCCGACATGTTCCATGAAAACTGCTAATACAACTGGTGCAATAATTAGAATGGCTTGTAGTGAAAATTTAGGCATTGTAAAGTTTGGAACTGCTAACCAGCTTGTCTGAGCTACAACTGTTGTATCAACTGCACCCATCATTGATGCTGCTAGGTATCCAACAATTACACCAATTAAGATTGTTAATTGTTTTGTGTACCCCTTTGCGAAGAAGTTGATTCCAAGTGCTGTACCTAAAGTAATACCAGCTAGTAAGAAGTTGCTCGATGCCATCCCATAAGCCACAGGAATTAGATTTAAACCAATAACAATAATCATTGGACCAACGACTTGTGGTGGTAAAAATTCATTTATTTTTTTAATACCGATTGTTTTTACTAAGAATGAAAGGATTACATAAAGTAAACCCGCTACAATAATACCACCTTGTGCATAAGCTAAATCCCCATTAAACATTTCTTTTACTGCAATAATTAATGGAATAAATGCAAAAGACGATCCTAAAAATACTGGTACTTTTTTATCAGTTACTTGGTGAAAGATTAATGTACCTACACCTGCTGAAAAAAGGGCTACAGATGGATCAAATCCTGTTAAGATTGGTACCAATACCGTTGCACCAAACATTGCAATTAAATGCTGTAATCCTAAAATGATGTTTCTAATGTCCATAACATGGGTTAAAAAACCCTCATTTTTTAGCGTTTCTACTTTACTTGTCATATATTCTCCTCCTTGTTAATCTCTCTGGATTAAATTTAAAAGTTGGTTACACAAAAAAAGCTCCTTGCTGAACAAAACAGACACAAGAAACTACCATGTAACATTGTCTTATGAATATCTCGTATTCATTTAAAGAAATTTTTTATTTTTTCTATTGTAACATCAGACATGATATAATGCAAGTAAATTATAAAAAGGGGGGACAATAAAATGGATATAGTATTTTATAACGGTAACTTCATCAATCCAAATAACTATAATGAAACAATCGAAATGTTAGGTGTCTCAAAGGATATCATAGCCTATAAAGGGCCTTATAGCGAAGATATTTTAAACAAAGGAAAAAAGGCCATTGATTTGGAAGGAAAAACTTTAGTTCCAGGATTTAATGATAGTCATTTGCATCTACTCGGTTTAGGTCTTGGATTAGACCAAATGGATCTTTCTCAAATGTCTTCTATTCAAGAGGTCATAGAAACCTCAAAAAAATATTTAAAAGAAAAATCTGAACTTGAAATTTTAGAAGGCCGGGGTTGGCATCAAGAACATTTTAAGGAAAATCGATTTTTAGAAAAAGTTGATTTAGACAAAATATCATTGGATTTACCAATTATTTTTCGTCGCGCATGTGGTCATATCTTAACGGCCAATAGTAAGGCCTTAGAATTAATAAAAAATGAAAACTTAGAAGTACCTGGTGGCGCCATTGATTTAGAGAAAGGTATTTTAAAGGAGAACGCTCAAGAAATTCTATTAAATAAACTCCCTGTACCAGAGGCTAGTCAAATAAGAGACTATTTTATAAAGGGTGGTAAATTTTTAAGAGCAAAGGGGATCACTTCAGTACAAAGCGATGATTTTTGTGTCTATCCTAAGGAATATACTCAGAGAATTCATAGTGTTTTAGAAGCACTAAAAGATGACGCACCTGTTAGAATCTATGAGCAATCACTTTTTAGAACCATCGAACATTTTAATGAATACATTGAAAAGGGTTACCAAATGACGACTAATGATAGTTTTGTCAATTGGGGGCCTTTAAAAATATTGCTGGATGGTGCCCTTGGATCAAAAACAGCTTATCTAAGAGAACCTTATAAAAATACTACTGAACAAGGGATATTAATGTATCAACCAGAAACACTTTTTGAATATGTTAAATTAGCTGATGATCATGATATAGATGTTGCCATCCACGGCATTGGCGATGGGGCAATTGATTTAGCTATAAAAGCCATTGAAAATACTAAAAATATTAATCGACGCCATAGTATTATTCATTGCCAAATAACAACGGGAGATTTAATTAACCGAATCAAAGAAAACAATATATTAGCACATATACAGCCAATTTTTTTAGATTATGATATCCATATGGTTGAAGACCGTATTGGCACCGAAAGGGCAAGTTTATCTTATGCTTATCAGACAATGCATTCTAAAGGTATAAAAATTGCTTTTGGTTCTGATGCCCCTGTGGACCAAGCTGATCCAATTTTAGGCATACATCTAGCAGTGAACCGTCAAGATTTAAATGGCTACCCAAAGGATGGTTGGTTTCCTAAAGAAAAAATAACTATTGAAGAGGCACTTTATTTTTATACAGTTAATGCAGCTTATGCAGAAGGGATGGAACACAAAAAAGGCTCTCTATCTTTAGGCATGTATGCTGACTTCGCTATTCTTGATGAGAACATTTTAACGGTTGATCCTCGTAAGATCAAAGATATTAAAGTACTTGATACTTATCTTGGTGGAAAAAACACTTTTTAATTAATTTAAAATAATTGAAACTTTTTGTTCTTCTTCCTTGTCTTATAAGTGAAGACAAAAAAATAGAAATTTTAATTTTGTATAAACAAGGAGGATCAAATGAAGAAACTAATGAGCTTAGTTTTAATATTAATAATATTAACAACAGTTACGAACTATGCGGATACAACAACTACCGTATCCGAGACAACAATGGATGCTACAGAAAGTGTTATGGCTTTTACTGAAAAAGAAAATACCATCCTTAAAGGAACCTTTGAAAAGTATGAAAACAATACACTTTATATTCAGTCAGAAAATAATGACCATCTGACAAGCCTGTATGATGCTGATGGATTATTTAAAAATCTTGAAAACACCTATGAGGCAAATGAGGAAATTATTCTCTATGCTGAATATGGTGAGGCAACATTTCAACTCCTAGATATTTTACCAAAGGCTACACAAGAAATTTATGGCCAAATAAAATCCATTAATGAAGAAACCTTTGACATTCTTTCAGGTGATGTAGTTGAGACATATGAAGTATTCAATAGCCATAGAGGTTTTGTAAACAGTCAATTTGTTAAAGGGTATGTCAGTGATAAAGGCACTTACTTAATGCCTACAATTGATACCTCTAATCAAAAATACGATACTTTTGGAAAATTAATTGAAAAAAATATTGTTATCAATGGTGAAAGCTTAAAGAGAAATTCAACTGTAGTCAATGGCAATTTAATGATTCCATTAAGAGAAACTTTAGAAAGCCTTGGGTATGAGATTAAATGGAACAATGATACACGTCGTGTGGATATACACAAATCTAATCAATGGACTTCAGTTAAAATTAACGAGAATCGTTATTTTAAAAATAAAATGGCCCATCAACCCTTAAGTCATGCACCAATAATTATCGATGGTTCCACATATATTCCAGTAGAATTTTTAAATGTTATTTTAGATTTAGGTCTGTCAGTGACTGAAGGGAACCTAACTGTATCAGAAAATGATATGGCAATCCACAGTGGCCATATTCAAACAATCGATTACAAAGCAGCTGGTAAAATCAGTATTACTTTATCATCAAAGGAAATGCCTGGTAATCTAAGCGATTTAACAATTATTCACGCATCAACTGACACAACATACTTCAATACATCATTAAAACAAGGACAATTCATTCATGTGATTAGCCCACCAGTGATGACCATGAGTTTACCAGGACAAACTTCAGCTGTTGTGATTTATTAAACTTAAAAATTTTCATTTAAAAAAGTAAACCCATTCGGTTTACTTTTTTGATTTTATTCAAATATTTTATAGTGACAATCATATTCTTCGTTCAATTCTAATAATCTTTCTTTAACATCAGCGCAACTTTGCAAGGATAAAATCTCATCTATATGCTGACTGTACTCTTTCTTACTAATATGATTTATAACATATCTAGACCGTAATACTTCATTAGAGTTCATACTAAATTCATCGACACCCATACTTACAAGTAATGGTATTAACGATTCATTCCCAGCGACCTCGCCACAAATACCTACCCATATACCATTTTTATGGGCACTATCAATGGTCATCTTTATAAGTTTTAAAACTGCTGGATGGTAAGCTGTATACAAATGGTCTAAATGATCATTAGTTCGATCCACTGCCACTGTATATTGTATGAGATCATTGGTTCCTATAGAGAAAAAATCAACCTCTTTTGCTAAAAAATCAGCAATTAAAACAGCTGACGGTACTTCTACCATCATACCCACTTCTATATCTTTATTATATTTTACTCCTTCTTTGTCTAACTCTTTTTTTACATAATTTAAGATGTTTTTAGCCACCATTAATTCATTGTAGTGAGAAATTAAAGGAAACATTATTTTTAACTCACCATAGATACTGGCCCTTAAAATGGCCCTTAATTGAGTCTTAAATATATCTACTCGATCCAAACTCATTCGAATGGCACGATACCCTAGAAAAGGATTTTCTTCTTTTGGAAACTTAAGATACTCTAATTCTTTGTCTCCCCCAATATCTAATGTCCGAACCACTACGGGTTTACCCTTCATTGAATAAGCTACTCGTTTATAAATATTGAATTGGGTTTCTTCAGATGGCAATTCTTCTCGATTCATATAGATAAACTCAGTTCTAAACAGACCAATGCCTTCACTACCACTGTTAAAAACTCTAGGAATATCTCTTAAAGTAGCAATATTACTGGATAATTCGATATGGTGTCCATCCTTTGTCATTGTTTTTTTATTGCGATACTCTTCTAGTTTTTTCATACGACCCATTTGAATTTTCTTTTTTTCCATATATATTTGCTTCTGTTCTACCGATGGATTTAAAATGACTCGACCCTTAAAACCGTCAATAATGATTTCTTCACCATCTTTAACTTTCCTTAAAATACCTTCTAAACCAACAACAGCTGGTACACCAAGGGCCTTTGCCATGATAGCACTGTGAGAGGTTTCCCCGCCAGTTTCGCTAACAATACCAACAACACAATTCAAATCAATTTTAGTCGTATCTGTTGTTTTTAAATTCTTCGTAATAATAATCTTTTGTAAACCACACATTTTTTCCTTTTGGTCAGAGAAAGATATCATTATTTTTAGAAGCCTTAAAAGAATTTCTTTTAAGTCATTGACTTTTTCATTCATTTCTTCATCATCAAAACTCTCAAAAATACTGATATAATTATCCATTACATTTTTTAAAGCAAACTCTGCATTAATTTGACGGCCAGTGATCTCTCGCTTAACCTGTTCAATTATCTCTTCATCATCTAGTAGTTCCATATGGGTATGAAAAAGTTCTGCTTCTTCTTCGCCTACCTCATTATAAAGTTGTCGATAGGTTTCTTCAACATTATGGCGACAAACCCGTAATGCTTGAAGATATTTTTTTACTTCATGTTTCGTATCTAAAACTTCTCTTTTTTCAATTTTCTCATTAAAGTCCTTATGAATTTCAACTATTCCAATACTTATACCTGGGGAAACGCCATGTCCATGCATCTGAAGGCCTCCTATTTATCAATTCAAATTTTATTTCATTCTATTATTATATAATACATTCCAATATATGTACATTGATTTTACAAAAAAAGATTGAGCCATAAGCTCAACCTTTTAAATTTATTCTAAAGATAAAATTTTACGCGCCTCTTCTACTGTAGCAATTTCTCTTCCGAGTTCTGTTGCAATGCGTACCACACGTTTCACTAACATTTCATTTGTGGCATAAGTTTCATTATCATACATTAATACATCTTCTAGACCCGTACGGACATGCCCACCAAGTAAAATCGCTAATGTAATCATTTTTATTTGAGAATTGCCAATACCAGAAACACTCCAGGTAGAGCCATCTGGAATACTGTCTACCATAAACATTAAATTTTTTGCTGTTCCTTTAATAGACCCGGGTACATTCATAACCATGTTAAAATGAAGGGGCCCTTTAATATAGCCTTTTTTCATGAGATAAACAGCATTATTAATCATAGATACATCGAATACTTCAATTTCAGGTTTTAAACCATTGTCTAACATTTTCTTAGCCAAACCTTTAATTAACTTCGGCTCATTTGCATTAACACTTGTAGGAAAATTTGAAGAACCAGTGGATAGACTTGCCATATCTGCTTCTAAATCAAGCATCTGTCCTCGCCACTCAATGGTATTTTCCCCACCTCGTGCGCCAGTAGAGACTTGTTTAATCATATCTACGTCTTCTAGTTTTTCTAAAAGTTTTTTATATTCTTCTCGACTACTCGTAGGGAGTAAACCTTCATCTCGCACATGAAGATGCACAACTGAGGCACCAGCTGCTTTACATTTTTTAACATCTTCAACAATTTGATCTAACTTCAATGCAGAATGAGGATTTAACTCATAAGTTGGTACATTACCTGTTGGCGCTAATGTAATAATTAGTTTTTCCATCAGTTCGCCTCCTTGAAAAAATCATCGTTAGCAGCTTTAATACCTGCTTCTAATTTTGTAAAGACAAGATCAATTTCTTCTCGTGTAATATTAAGTGGTGGTGCAAGTAATATATGATCCCCTAATTCTCCATCAACGGATCCGCCACCAGGATAAACAATTAAACCTTGTTCAAAACAAGCTTCCATTATCTTATTTTTAAATTGTACTGAATTTTCAAAGGGTTCTTTTGTCTTCTTATTCTTTACAAACTCAATACCAATCATTAAGCCTTTCCCGCGAATGTCTCCAACACAATCGTATTGATACAACCCTTGTAGGCGTTCCATCAAATAATGTCCTTGGGCTTTTGCATTTTCAATAATGTCATCTCTTTCAATAATATCCATGACTTTTCCTGCAATGCCACAGGAAAGTGGATTGCCGGCATAAGTATGTCCATGGACAAAATGTCCACTACCTTTTACCATAATGGTATTAAATATTTCGTCATTTGCAATAGCACAACCGATTGGTGTATAACCAGCACTCATACCTTTTGCTGCAACTAAGATATCTGGTATTAGATCATAATGGTTCACAGCAAACTTTTCGCCAGTTCTGCCAAATCCACTCATGACTTCATCAATGATTAATAAAATATCGTATTTATTACAAATTTCTCTCACTTTATCAAAATATATTTTGTCTGGATAAATACCAGGTGCTGCCGAACCGACAATTGGCTCACTGATAAAAGCAGCAATATTTTCGGCACCATGTTCTTTAATCTCTTGTTCTAAGGCTTCCGCTGCTTTAATACTCATTTCTTTTCGATCCGCTAAGCCCCAAGTGTTTCGGTATAAATAAAATTGCTCAATTTTAGGAAAATTCAATAAATAATTATCATATATTTTCCGTCGGCTGGTAATACCTGTCATGGATAAAGCACCAATTGTATTACCATGGTAAGAATTCCATTTTGAAATAACTTTCCATTTACTACTATGGCCATCTCTTTCCACAAAGTATTGTCTTGCCATCTTGACTGCTGTTTCAGTGGCTTCTGACCCCCCTGAAACAAAATAAACATGATTTAGATCCCCTGGTGCAAAATCAGCTACTTTTTTAGCTGTTTCTTCAATGACATCAACTGTCCAACGAGACAAATGTGTAAAACCTAACCGTTCAGTTAGTGTCTTTGAATAAGCTGCCACTTCTTCATTACCATGTCCAATATTGGCTACAACGGAACCTGAACAACCATCAATATATGCATTGCCAGATTCGTCGTATAAGTAAATACCTTTAGCTTTCTCAATTTTAGGATATCTCCAATTCTGATTTCTATAAAACACATGATTTTTAGGGGCTAAATTTTTAGACATTTTACTCACCTTTCTCTTTAGCAATTTTTAATTCTTCTCTTCTTTTAAGAATTAACATTAAACCAAAACCAACGATTCCTATAACATTTGTACGCCAACCAGGATTAACAAGTAATAATCCTGAGAATGCTAACACTAATCGCTCCCAAACCCTTGCATGGGTTCTAAAATAACCACTTACGGCGCCTGCTAATGAGTACATACCAATTAAGGCTGTAAATAAAGCTAAAGCAACTTTTGGTATGGTTGCATCCACTAATACCAGTACAGGAGATGTTACAAACAAATAAGGGACCAAATAGGCGGCAAAAGCTAATCGTGCTGCTTCTACCCCTGTTTTAAAAGGATCAGAATTCGCTATACCAGAGCCAGCAAAAGCAGCTAAGGCTACCGGCGGTGTAATATCTGCTATTATCCCAAAATAAAATACAAATAAGTGAGCTGCTAGAATTGGTACACCAATACTAATAAGTGCTGGTGCAGCAACGGTTGCTTGAACAATATAGTTTGCTGTTGTTGGCATACCCATACCTAAAATAATTGATGCAATCATTGTTAAGAACATTGTTAAATAAATATTACCACCGGCTAAAGCAACAATACCGTGAGATAATTTAATACCAAGACCAGTTAATGTTACAACACCAACAATAATACCCGCACTAGCACAAGCCATTACAACAGGTAATGCTGATTTAGCACCTTGTTCTAAACCAATAATTATTTCTTTTAAACCAAATTTAATGTCCTCATCTACGAAATTATTAATTAAACCAATACCAATGGCAGAAAAAATTCCATAAAGGGCCGCAAACATTGGTGTATATCCATTAATTAATAATCCTACAATAAAAACTATTGGTACACCTAAGAACCATTTCTTCTTTAAAAGATGTTTTGTTCTTGGTAAATCAGCCTTCGGGATTCCCTCTAAGCCATTTTTCTTTGCTTCTAAGTGAACCATTATAAATATACCTGTAAAGTATAAAATCGCTGGTATACTGGCGCCTAAAGCAATTGTTATATAAGGTAAACCTGTGAATTCAGTCATAATAAATGCTGCTGCTCCCATTACTGGCGGCATCAATTGTCCACCTGTAGAAGCGGCTGCCTCTACAGCCCCAGCAAATTCTGATCGATAGCCGATACTTTTCATCAGTGGAATGGTAACGGAACCTGTTCCAACTGTATTTGCAACCGAACTACCTGAAATAGTCCCTTGTGAAGCACTTGCTACAATAGCAGCTTTAGCTGGTCCGCCTGTTTTATGTCCGGCAATTGATAGAGCTAAATCTGTTAGCCAGTCACCAATGCCTGTCATTTTCAAGAATGTTGCAAAAAGTAAAAATAAAAATATAAATGTTGCAGATACCATAATAGGAATCCCTAGAATAGATTCAGAACTTAACCAAGCATAAGTTACTATTCTTTTAACACTGTAGCCTGAATGAGAAAAGAACCCTGGTATAAACCTTCCGAAATATGCATACATTAAGAATGTCGAACTTACAGTAATCAAGATAGGTCCTGCGACTCTTCGTGTTGCTTCTACAACTATCAATAAAGCAATACCTGCAATAACAGTATCTGCCATAGTGTAAGCACCTGCTCTAAAAAGCAAGGCTCTAAAGTTCATTAAAACATAACCAACAACTACAATTGATAAGACCACTAATATATAATCATACCAGTGAACTTTATTACTATGGTCTTTTGAACGCATGGGATACAATAAAAAAACTAAAATAAGTGCAAAACCGACATGAACACCTCGTTGTATCGTTGGTGGTTGTAGCCCCATACCTGCTGTCCATATCTGAAATAAACTCCACAAAACTGCTAATCCAAATACAATTTTATAAATTGGTCCTTTTAACTCTCGATAAGCAAATTCTCGATCATACTTTGCTAGTATTTCCTTTTGTAGCTCTTCATCTGTTAATTCAATCTTATCTAATAAATCTGCCAACTAAATTACCTCCTTTAAAACATAAGACAGCAAAGATTTTTTTACAACTCTAACCTTTACATACCCCCCTGGCCTATATCTATCTTTTAAAACAATTCTATCATCTTTAAACAGTAAAATATGATTTGCTCTTACGGCACCAATCACTATTGGAATTTCATCGAATTCTATGTCATAATTATAGACTCTTATGGCGTCTTCTCTAAATTCCCATTTAGTATCACCCTCTGGCTGAGACGGTAGATTTGCACTATAAGTATCGAATATCATTTCTTTTACATCAAATTTAAAATCATCATTAATACTGTATGTTTCATAAACTGGTCGAATACTAACGGAATGAGTCCACTTAACAGTCACCTCATCATTGGTTTTAACTGCTGACTGATATATGATTTCATCAAATCTTTCACCTTGATCAAAAATGTAAACCTGTAATACTTTGATAGGATAGAAAAAAAGCAATAACGAAGCAATGAGTATTAGGATGAGTTTTTTTAAATGATCCATAGCTTCCTTTCTAATCTTAAAAAAAGCCGAGAGTTAACTCTCGGCTAATTCTCTTTATTTTATTCCTTGCTCTTCTAAGTACTTTAATGCGCCTGGATGGAATGGTGTTGTTATACCATTAGCTGCATTGTCAATACTAATTTGAGAACCTCTTGCATGTCCTTTTTCAATTTCTGCTGTTTCTTCATATAAAGTTTTAGTTAAGTTATAAACTAAATCTTCATCTAAATCTTCACGAACATACATTACAGCTTGTAAAGCAACTGTAGTTGCATCTTCATCTTGACCATTATAAACGCCACCAGTAATTGGGAACTGTGCTGCAAAAGGAACTGATTCTTTTAATGTGTCAAAACCTTCACCGACAACTTCTAAGATTTTAACTGGATTAGAAGTTGCAATTTCAGTTACAGCTGAAGCTGGGAATGATACTACAGCAAAACCTGCATCTAAGTTACCATCTTTTAAACCTGCTACTGCATCAGAGAAACTACCTGGTCTAGATTTAAAATCATCTGGTCCAATACCATAAGCTTCTAAAATAGCTAAAGCTGTTACATAAGTACCACTTCCTGGAGGTCCTGGGTTAATAGTTTTACCTTTTAAATCAGCAATTGTTTCAATACCTGTATCTTGAGTTGTAACAATGTGCATTACCTCAGGATATACAACGCCTACAGCTTTAAAGTTTTCTAACTTATTTGGGAAACTTTCCCCTTCACCTTTAAATGCTTGATCAGCAATGTTATTCATAGCTAATACAATGTCAACTTCTCCAGATGAAACTCTGTTAATATTTTCAACAGAAGCGCCTGCTGGTTGAATAGTAACATTTACGTTATCATATGTTTCGTTCCATACATTTGCAATCGCGCCACCTAATGGGTAATAAGTACCTGACGTACCACCTGTTGCAAAGGCTAACTCTTGAACTTCTCCTGAAGCTTCTTCTGTTGGTTCTTCAGTTGCTTCTGGTGCTTCTTCTCCAGCACAGCCTACTAATGCTAAAGATAAAGCTAAAACTACAATTAATAACATTGAAAACTTTCTTTTCATTCTTTCTTCCTCCCTAATCAATTGTTGTTACATTTTCTTAATAAATTATACCCTTAGCAATTCTTAATAATACAAAAAACTACAAAAAGCTACATTTAGGCAAAAAAAAAAAGAATCTCTCGATTCTTCAAATATATTTTATGAGGAATTTATTGTGATAAGTTTAGCGTTTTATCATTACTTATCATCTTATATTAGTATTATAAACTAAAAAAGAAAATAAATAGTAACAAAAGGATTAAAATAATTAACTTTTTCGAAAATCAAGTTAATAAATCATTGACAATGCCACCAATAAATCGTTTAATATCTATTTTTCCTTTAGTTTTTTTAGTTCCTTTTAAATATTCCATCTCTTTTCGAACTTCAGAGAACTTAAAGAGTGTACTAGCATATTTTTCAAAGGTTGAATTAAAATAGTCTTCAAGACCTAAACTTGCTATAGAATCTAATGCGTCATTAGCCCCACGTCTAATACGCTGCTTAATTGTTTTTTCTTTTACATCTAAATTATAATTTATTAAGTAAAATTTTCTTAGTTCAGCATAGTAGTAAGACATATTATGATTATAAAATAATGCACTCTCATTGCGTTCAATAATCCCAAAAATAATATTTGCTAAATCAACTTTGCCTTTGCCTGTTGCGCCAACTTTGTTCAGCACTTCGATTATTTCATTTAATGACACTTGAGACTGTCCTTTAGGACTGGCTATTTTCGATTGTTTTTCTTCATAATTACTTAATTTTTCATAAGTCTTTATTTTGTCAATTACTTTCTTAATGATTGTTGTGGCTTCAATGACATTAATCGGTTTATTAATATAATATTCAATGTCTGCTGCATAGGCCTTAGAAACCATGTCCTTATTAAAAACCTCACTAATCATAATAAATCTTATACTTGAATCAATTGCTTTTATTCTTTTAACAATATTGATGCCATCAATTTTGGGCAGTAATAGATCAATTAAAACAATACGGGGTCTTTCATCTAATATTTCATCAATTGCTTTTCTGGAACTTTGGGAAGACCCAATAACAACACCTAGATTATTTTTTTCAATAATGTTCTCCATTATACGAATAATACTCGGATCATCATCAACAATATAAAAATCCATTTATTCCTCCATCTTATACTTTTTAATCTTAATCAAAAATGCTGTTTTTTTATCAACAGTTGATCTTACACTGATTTCACCTTCAAAAACATTCTCAACTATGTTTTTAACGTGTATTAAACCGATACCTGAAGACATTTCTCCAGTTTCCTTATTGAATTTTGTTGTAAAACCCGGTTGGAAAATTACATCTATATCTTCCTTAGGTATACCGATACCATTGTCTTCTATTTTAATATATACATTTTCTTCATCAGAAAACTCCGAGCACACAATCTGTCCTTGATCTTCTATGGCATCAATTGCATTAATGATTAAATTATTAATGACTGTTATGAGTGAATAATAATGGTGTACTATAAAATTATTTTTATTTTTAAAACTAATCTTTATTTTCTTACCAGATTGGAAAACTTGTTTCTTAGAATTTTCTTTAATAATATTAATGAGTTCCTCAAAATCCATCTGGTACCTAAGACTTTTTTCAATGTTATAGTTTATTCCATCAATCACTCTCTTATAATCTTTTTTTATCTCATGAATATTTTTTGATAATTCTAGTGCCCGTTCCTTGATCTTTTCATCTTTTATTTCTTCATATAATTTATAACTAATTTCCATAGCATGTTCAATATCAATTGTTGATTTCTCCAGATAAAATATTTCACTATTAAGACCTGCATTAATGAATATTAAATCTTTAAATTTCTCTTTTTGATTCTTAATCTTATTGATTTCTAATGCATAAACCAAAACAGAAATCAATATTGTTCTTAATAAAGCAACTAGTACAATTGCTAATATCATCAAATCAAATTCCATGGTGATGCTACGTTCTCTCAAAAGAAGTTCTACTATATTTGATAAAGAATCCACAACAATAATCAAAGCAATATTATAATAATTCTTTTTAACGCGTTGTCTGATTTTGAATAATCTAAAGAGAACTCCAAAAACAAGATAATAAACAAAAGCTGGTCCATGAAGAATAAGCATTTCTGATAATTCAAAACCTGAGCTTTGAAAAAGTAAGGGTAAGCTTCTAATCATAACGATCATAAACCCTGCCGTTGCAGATAGTAATAGTGGATCAACTCGCTCTGCATAAAACAGAATAATAATTAAAAAAATTACTGATAAAGAAAATCTGAAATCAGAACTAAAAGGATGAAAATATACTTGTCCAAAAAGGGCTATGAGTATTACATATATTATATGATCTTTAATGTTCTTCATTTTATCACCTAATACAATCATACCACAATTCATTTTTAATACAAAAAAAAGAGTTAGCTTTAAGCTAACCCAATGCACTCAATTTAGTCTTCTAATACATCCTCTTTTTCTAAAACTTCACTATCTTTTAATACGTCATCTTTTTTTGTAAAATCATTTACTGCTGTTAATGAAGAAACTAAACCTGATATGTTTTGAATATCTGATGGAATAATGAGTTTTGTTGCTCTACCATCTGCTACTTTTGCTAAAGTTTCTAAACTTCTCAGAGCAATTACTGTTTCATCAGCTTTAGCATTTTTAATCATCTCAATACCTTCAGCTGTTGCTTTTTTAACTTTAATAATGGCTTCTGCCTGCCCTTCAGCCTTACGAATAGCAGATTCTTTTTCACCTTCCGCGACTAATATTGCTGCACGTTTTTTACCTTCAGCTCTTAAGATCGATTCTCTTCTTTCACGTTCAGCACGCATTTGCTTTTCCATCGCTTCCTGAATATCTGCTGGCGGTTCTATATTTTTAACTTCTACACGATTCACACGTATACCCCATGGATCAGTTGCTTCATCTAGAATACTTCTCATTTGAGTATTAATTAGATCTCTTGAAGACAAACTTTCATCTAACTCTAACTGCCCAATGATATTTCTTAGAGTCGTTGCCGTTAGATTTTCAATGGCTATAATTGGATTAGACACACCATAAGCAAATAACTTAGGATCCGTAATTTGATAATAAACAACGGTATCAATAGACATGGTTACGTTATCCTTTGTTATTACTGGTTGTGGTGGAAAATCAACAACTTTTTCTTTTAAAGATACTTTACTTGCAATACGATCAATTAATGGAATTTTAAACTTAAGTCCTACATCCCAAGTGGTTAAATACCCACCCAAACGTTCAATAACATAAGCATTCGTCTGCGGAACAATCCGAACATTTGCAATGATTAAAATGATTGTTACAATAATTAATATTATAGAAATAACAAATCCTAACATTTTTATTCACTCCTTTTCACAATTAATTTTACACCTTCAACTGCCATGACTACCACTTCAACATCTTCTTCTATGATTTCATTATTAAATGAAATAGCCGTCCATATCTGACCTGAAACTTTTACTAATCCTGTATCAAACTTGTGAATTTCCTTTTTAACCCAACCCGTTTGTCCAATAATGCTATCAACATTTGTTTTATTTACGCCTACTTTTAAATGTTTATTAACAAAAGGTTTTGTAAAAAGTAATAATACTCCTGAACTTACAGCAAAAATAAAAATTTGTGCGACCCATCCAAAATCTAATAATGAAAAAATTAAGGCAAATATACTACCAGCTGCAAACCAAATGGCTACTAAGCCTAAGGTTACAGCTTCAACTATAATAAACACAATAATCAAAACTGTCCATATAATTGGTAGACCAAATCCTAACATTTTCCACCTCCTCGTTTCTATATAAAAAGTATATCCTAAAAAGCTTAAGAAAATATTAAAAAAATATTAATTATTAGATTTATTTGATATACTATAGTTATAGACTAGGGAGTTATAAAGGAGTATTTATGAGATATAGAAAAAAAATAATAATGTGCTTGAAAATATTTATTGAGATTTTTATTATTTTGTACTTAGTGAATCAAATAATCAAGCCCAGCAATACAATTATTCACGTGCTAGGTATTACAACCCTCATAGTTGTCTACATTTCTACTCGGCGAAGATTTATTTCTAAAAAAATTATTGCTTCAATTGAGAATTTTAAAACTAAAGATGACCATACAAAAGAGTTATATGATCAATACATTAGTTTAGTTAATTTTTATCCCCTTGAAAAATCACTTGTTAAAGTTTCGAAGCTCATAGATGATACAATTAATGAGAAAAATAGACTTATTAATAAAAACGATATTTTATTTAATAAAGTACAACATAAAAATAGAATTTTAAAAATAACTCATGAAATCAACAATGCTTTTATTGAAAATGATAGTTTCGATATCTATCAATTAATTCTTGATGAAGCCATTAATCTTTTACCAACATGTGATTACGGTTCTCTATTGACTTATGATGAAGATAGTCATTATTTTACCTTTAAATCTGTTAATGGCTATGACTATGAACAATTTAGAGATTTAAAAATTGATATAAAACAAACTTTTATTTATCAAAAATCTGAAAATGGTTTTAATGATTCTGTTATTGTTAAAGATATTTATGACCACAACAAAAAATTCATGACAGAAGCCGAAGCAAAAGCACTTAATACTAGTATGACAACGGATATAAAACAAACTCTATCCATTCCTATCAAAGTAAAAGAAAAAATATTTGGTATCTTAAATATAGATACAAGAAAAACATTTTCATCCGAAGACATTGAATTACTGAATTATTATGCTGATAGTATTGTTTCAAACATATATAATAGTCAATTGTTGGAAAAAACCATCTATTTATCTAGATATGATAAACTTACGAATATCTATAATAGAAACTTCTTTGAAGATATTCTAGATAATATTATTGAAAAATCTATTAATGAAAATTATTACTTTGCCTTTGTATTATTAGATATGAATTATTTAAAAGAAATTAATGACAACTATGGGCATAAAATTGGCGATGATGCTTTAATACATTTAGCTGATACTGTTAAAAAATCTCTAACAAAGGAAGATATTTTTGCTCGATTAGGCGGGGATGAATTTGTTATTATATTTGATAAAACGGATTTCAATACGGCTGAACAAAAAATAAAACATATTTTAAAAAAATTAATAGCAAATCCCTTAAACATAAACATTAAAAGTGATTTAGATGACTTATCAGTTACTTTTAGTTACGGTATTTCAACAGCACCTTATGAATCCCTTGTCCTTGATATACTATTAAAACTTTCGGACCATCGAATGTATGAATTTAAAACAAAATTCAAAGAAGAACATCCTGAATTAAAACCAGGAAGCAATTAGAATTTTTAAAGGAGAGAAACTATGGAAACAAAATTGGTTGTTCTGGATCTTGATGGGACATTATTAAATGATGCCCATGAGATCACTGCTGAAACAAAAGATTATTTAGAAAAACTAAAGTCAAAGGGCATTAAAGTTGTTATTGCAACTGGACGAACCTTTACAGCTGCTAAAAGATATCACAATGAACTTAAGTTAGATACCCCATTGATTTCTTGTAATGGCGGATTTATCTATGATCCAATTCAAGAAAAAGTTATCGATGGACATGCCATTAGTAAGGCAACTGTCCTCAAAATTTTTAAAATTCTTTTAGAAAATAATACTTTTTTTCAGTTTTATTCAGCAGATAAGATTTACTCTACAGAAATCAAGTATCTATTAGAAGCTTGGACTAAAGAGAATAAAAACCTAGAAGAAAAAGATATCATCAATATTGAAATTATTGATGATCCTGTTAAAGTAATAGAAACAACTAATGAATCTATTTTCAAATTATTAGCCATTGAAGAGGATCCAGAAGTTTACAACAAATTAATGAATTCATTAAAAACTATTGATGAAATCGAATTGGTGTCTTCTTTTACTGGTGCAATAGATATAATGGAAAAAGGCATTACGAAAGGTATGGCCCTTGAGTTTATTGCTAACCACTTAAATATTCCAATGGCACAAACCTTAGCTATTGGTGACAACAATAATGATGCGACTATGTTAAAAGCTGCAAAAATTGGTATAGCTATGGAAAATGCTACAACTCTTGCAAAGGACAATGCCAATGAGCTAACAGATACTAACTTAAATAACGGGGTATTAAAAGCCCTTAAAAAACATATTGGATAGTATTATACAAATAGAAAGGACAAGCCTAGGCTTGTCCTTTAAACTTTTAAGCTATTGGTAACACAATTAACTTTTCTTGATTATTGTATTCAAGGATCTCCACATTTACATCATAGACATCACTGATATTTTTTTTCGTTAATACATCATTTGGGTGTCCATTATTATAAATCTTTCCATCTTTTAATAAAATACATTGATTACTGTATTTTAAAGAAAAATTCAAATCATGAAGGATAGTAATCACAACAATTTCTTTTTCCACACTTAATTTTTTAATCAGCTTCATGATTTTAACTTTATGACTAATATCTAAATGATTAATGGGTTCATCTAAGATTAAAACTTCCGGTTCTTGAGCTAAAGCTCTTGCAATAATAACCCGCTGCTTTTCGCCGCCGCTTAATGTTAAAAAACTTCGATCTTTTAAAGAAATTAAATCTGTTTCTTCTAAAACCCTATTGACAATTGCGTAGTCATTAGTTGTTTCACCTTTAAATCGTTCAACATATGGTGTTCTTCCCATTAAGACAATTTCTTCAACTGTAAAATCGTATCTAATATCTGTATTTTGTGGCACAGCAGCAACTTTTGTTGCATAGTTTTTAGATGAATAGGTTACAATATCCTTTTGGTCAAGATAAATTGTTTTTTTATTTAAACCGTAATTTCTAAGTAACTTTTTAATAAAAGTCGTCTTTCCTGAACCATTTGGCCCAACAACTGTTATGAATCGATCATCATTAAAATCAATGGAGATATCCTTTAAGACTTGTGTTTGTCCATAGGAATGGTTTAAGTTATTGATACTAATTTGTCCCATTTTCAACTCTCCTAACTCAGAATCTTCTTATTTTTAACTAATAAAAATATAAAATAAGGTGCCCCAATGAGTGATGTAATCACACCAATTGGTATTTCTGTTGGGTTTAGTGCTATTCTTGAGATTGTATCCGCAACAATCATAAAAACTGCTCCAGAAATAATTGTATAGGGAAACAATCTTTTATGATCTGGCCCAACAATCATGCGCATGGCATGGGGTACAATTAACCCGACAAACCCAATAATCCCACTGACAGCAACAACTGCCGCTGATACAATTGACGCCACACCTAATAATAGTTTCCGTATTGTCTCTACATTAATGCCTAAATTTTGTGCTGTTTCTTCGCCCATTAGTATTACATTCAGTTCCTTTGAAAAAAAGACGAATATTGAAACACCTATTGTTACTGGTAATATACTAATGGCAACGCTTTTCCAACTAGCAGCACTCACACTACCCATGGTCCAAAAAACAATCTTCTCAACTTGATCATTGTTCATTGTCATGAGCAAATTAATGAATGCTGAGAGAAAAAAACTAATAGCAATACCAGATAATAATAATGTAATAACCGGTGTTCTATTATTTAACTTAGCAATGTTATACACTAAGAAAGTTGTGATCATAGCTCCTAAAAAAGCGCCAATTGAAATCATGGATAAACCTAAAAATGAAAAACTTATACCAAAAATAATCACCAGGGTTGCCCCAAAAGCGGCTCCAGAGGAAATCCCTAAAATGTAGGGATCTGCCATTGGGTTTTTAAATATTGCTTGAAAAACCACACCTGATGAAGCCAAGGCAACACCAACAATTCCTGCTAAAATAATTCTTGGTAAACGAATATTTAAAACAATCAGTAATGATGAAGCTTTTATATTTTCTATATTCACAAATGTTTTTATAAATGGTATTTTAGATGAAATGATTCTTAAGGCATCACTAAATGTTATGTCTGCTACCCCAATCGTTGATGCAAGAATTATAATTACAAATAATACTACAGTATAAAGTCCTATTATTTTTCTATTGTTTTTAGTAATCATCTAAGCCACCAAACTTTCTTTATTTTTCAAAAACTTCAGGATGAAGTATTTTTGCTAATTCTTCAAGTCCGTCGGCTAATCTTGGTCCCATTAATTCTATCTTTCCTTTATTTATACCATATAAATTTCCATTTTTTATGGCTGATAGATCTTTATAACCATTGGCTTCTTTTATTCCAGCTATTATTGAAGGATTATCTTCTGCAATAATAACCTCTGGATCACTTTCAACTAGTTTTTCCAAAGAGAATTTCCATCCCGTTGCATCCTTTGCTACATTTTCACCACCAGCAATTTCTAACATCTGATGTATAAACGTATCCCCAGTAGCTGTAAAATCGCCATATTCACCATATCCTATAACATAATAAACACTTTTCTTTTCAATACCTTCTACATTACTTTTTACATATTCTACAGATGCTTTCATATCATTTATAATTATATTTGCTTTATCTTTTTTATTAAGTATCGTTGCAATGTCCTCAATGTTTTTATAAACCCCATCAAAAGATTCTTGGCTGATAATCATTGCAACAGGAATCCCTAAAGATTCGATCTTATTCAATGTTTCTTCTTTAAAATGTGTTGATGCTAAAACTATATCCGGTTCTAATTCAGAAATTTTTTCTATATTTACTTCTTGTAAAGAACCTATAGATTCTACATTCTGAGATGCATCAGGATAATTACAATAATCAGTCCGACCAATTAATCGATCACCTGCACCGATCGCAAAAATGGTTTCAGTAATACTAGGTGCCACCGAAACAACACGCAATGGTTCTTCCGCTAATACAATTTCACGGTCCATGCCATCAGTAAATACTAAATATGGTTCATTTTCTTCTACTTCACTTTCTTCTGATTCTATAACCTCTTCTGTTGCCTCAGCCGTTTCTTCTGCAGTATCTGATACTTCATCAGCACATCCGATTAAACTGACCCCTAAGGCAATCACTAAAACAATCATAAAAAACTTTTTCCACATAAAAAAAACCCCTCTCAAAAACTTTCACGACGGGTAGGGATTAACCAAAAAATTCGATTAACTCATCCTCGTGAGTAACTAATATCTTTTCATATTATGTTAGGTATTCTGACTTGACTTCATAGCTGATTTTAGCCTTCCCGTTTCCAGTGGCATCTTAAAATCGCTCCATCATACAGTGGCGGGACCGTGTTAGATTCTCACTAACTTCCCTACGCATAATATCTATTCAATTGCAGCTCAATTATAACACAGATTAACCAAAGTGTAAAACATATTCTTTTAGTACTTGTGGATAACTTTTCCTGTGTTTAGACCTTTTTACCCATAATTTTAACAGGTTTTCCACATTAATCCACAAGTTATGCCCACAAATTGTGGATTAACCTTTTATTCTCCTATATATAGTAGGAAAATTTGTTCTCTTATCAACACTGCCCACAGGTTATCCACAATATAAAAAAACCAATTTAATCCTTTCTTTATTTTTTCATTCAGTCTTTTTTAGTCCTTATAGTTTTTATTGGACTTAAATTTTCTAAAATTTTCCTTCAATTGAAAGCATTTTTCTAATCATCTAAAATAATTTTCATTAGTGTCAACTTGTGGATTATTTATTTTGCTTTTACCCAAGCTTTCAACAATTTTTACACATATTTTCATAAGTTATCCACATAGATTGTGGATTAATAACTCTGATTTCTATATATAGTGGGAAAATTTGTTCTCTTATCAACACTACCCACAGGTTATCCACAAAAAAATACTATCGAAATTTTTTCGATAGTATCTGTACTCTTAATAATTATAATTTCCTTTTAATTGTCGCCATGAATCATCTGATAACATGCCTTCTAAAAGTATTTCTGCTGATACAATATTAGTAGCCAATGGAATATGATGGACATCACATAATCTTAAGAGGGCCTGAACATCTGGTTCATGGGGTTGAGATGTCAATGGATCTCTTAAAAAAATAATTAAATCTAACTCATCCTTTGCAATTTTTGCACCAATTTGTTGGTCGCCACCAATAGGACCGGATTTAAATCTATGAATCTCTAAGCCGGTTACATCTTGTATACGTTTACCTGTCGTGCCTGTTGAAAACAAATTTGATTTTTTTAAACTTTCTTGGTGTTTCACTGCAAATTTTACAATTTGGTCTTTTTTCTTATCATGGGCAATTAATGCAATATTCATTTAATTCTCTCCTTTTCCTTCAACTTTGTGTTATAATTATATCAAATTTTATAATATATGTTAATAACAATTATTTATGGGTATTATTTAAATGGAGGTGTTATTATGAAAGATCCAATTATTTCTATTCAAAAGGGATTAGACGAGTACAAAGAGGCATTAGAAGCAGAAGGGTTTGAAGTACATTACAGCGGTTATGAAGACTCAAAGGCTAATGTAACACTTATTTCAGGTATTGATGAGGCTTGGGAAGAAATTGAGCCCTCGGAATGCCATCCAAATGGGGACTCTTGTATGTTAGTACTAGATGTTTCTAATATGTCTGTTGAAGAAGTTGTCGAAACAGTTAAGTCAAAAGAATGTAATTGTTAAATCCAAAAAGAGCAGAAGAATTGTATTGATCATCAATCCTTCTGCTCTTTTTATTTTCTCTCATTAAATTTAAAGATGTTCTAAAACATCTTTTTGAAAGCCATCACTAAACTGTTGATTATTTCTTAAATAATATTCAATTTTTCCTTTATTAACTAATTCAACCATTTTAGGATCAATGGGTATTTCTGTAATATAAGGAACATTTGACCGTTCAGCTACAGCCCGTGACTGGCTGTCACCAAAAATATATGTTTTAGTGTTACAATCTTTACAAACATAGTAACTCATATTTTCAACTAACCCATAAACTGGCACATGTAATTTCTTAGCCATATTTAATGATTTTATAACGATGTGATTAACTAAATCTTGTGGAGACGTGACGATGACAATACCATCTAAAGGCATAGATTGCATTAAAGTTAATGGTACATCCCCTGTGCCAGGTGGTAAATCAATTAGTAAATAATCTAAGTCCCCCCAATGTACTTCAGTGAAGAATTGTTTTACAGTTGAAGTCACCACTGGTCCTCTCCATATTACAGGTGCTTCTTTATCTTCTAATAAGAAATTAATAGACATCAAACCAATACCCATATCTGTTTTTACTGGATTGATCCCTTCTTCGTTGCCTACTGCTAAAGCATCGTTTTTACCAAACATTTTGGGTATAGATGGGCCAGTGACATCGGCGTCTAAAACGCCAACTTTATAACCTTGCTCCATCAATGAAACGGCCATAAGTGATGTGACCGTTGACTTACCTACACCACCCTTTCCACTCATCACAGCAATCACTTTCTTAACATTTGAATACTTATTTGTTGTTTCCTTCTTTATTCCATTACCATTTGAAATGACTTCCATTTTTCACTCCTTAATTTTTGTCATATGTTATAAACTTATTATATCTCTTTTCTCATATATTTCAATAGCCAATTTTATTTTATCAAAGTTTAAATTAATAGCTATCCACCCTTCAATATAATAACATCTTTCATCGCTAAAAAGAGTATATTACTATGCTTTTGATTTTTCTATTCCATTGTATTATACATTTTTTTTTGATATAATAATGATTAATTAACTTAAATTTAAATATTTTGAACTTAAATAATTTCAAAAATGAAATTGAGTTCTTACAAAAAAGCAAATAAAATTTGATCGAAGACTCTATTAATAATTGAGGTGGTATGGTATGTGCAGAAGAAAAAACTTAATTTTACTGACTGTTTTTATCATGCTTTTTTTTATTATAGGATGTGTCAATGAAAAAGATCTGACCTTTAAATCTGCTGCTTTAATTACCAGCAATGAAAATTTATCAACAATCAATGCTTCAGATGATGAATTGTTGATATCTAATGTAATAGATCTTTCTAATAAAAATATCCTGATGACTTATGACGGTGGATACTATGATCTTGAAATGGATGGTTTTCTAGTCCCCTCTAGTTCTGGGATAGATTTTAAAAATGAAACTGGTAAAGAAATTTATGAAAATGTAGTAGGTATCATAAATGATCCACCTAAAAGATCTATTATGGATGTCTATCATGAATCCAAAACATTCATTAATCGTAATGAAAAAGTTATGGTCATTTATATTGACGGGTGGGCATGGCATCAATATGAATATTTAAAGGCAAACTATCAAGAACTATACCTAAGTAAATTTGATAACTTTGAAAAAGCTTTAGCAGTTTATAAGCCTGTTACAAATAGCGGATACGCAGCAATGGTTACAGGTCAACCACCCTATAAAAATGGTATCATTAATAGAAATTACAGAGAACCTAAAGTAGAAACAATATTTCAGGTCATTGAGAAAAAAAACAAAGAAATTGTTTTAATCGAAGGTAACTCAAATGTTATTAATACAGGAATTGATCCCATTTTAAACCTAGATATAAATGAAAACGGTAGCAATGATGATGAGGTATTTAAATCAGCTATGAAACATATAGATAGCTCTGATTATTTATTCCTTCATTTTCATGGCTTTGATGATGCAGGACATAGTTATGGACCTTATGGTTCTAAAACAATGGATAAATTTTTTGAAATAGATCATTATATTGAGGAATTATCTTCTCAATGGGAAGGGAAAATAATAGTGACGACTGACCATGGTATGCACGCTACAGAAAATGGCGGAAGCCATGGTGACTTTAGATATGAAGACTTAATTGTGCCCTTTGGCATATTAGAAGGAGGTCAGAACTAATGAAGGTTTTTTCAGTTTTTGGTTATTCAGGCTCAGGAAAAACAACCATTGTTGAAAGCTTAGTGAAAGAATTAAAGGAAAGAAATTATTCTATTGGTAGCATAAAAGAAATTCATTATGAAGCATTCAAAATGGATGCAGAAGGCACTAATACTGATAGACATAGAAGACAAGGAGCAGAACCTGTAACAGCAAGAGGAAACATGGAAACCGATATAATGTATAGTAGAAAACTATCTTTACCAGAAATTTTATATCACTACAATCAAGATTATGTTGTGTGTGAAGGTTTAACGGATTATAATCTTCCAAGGATTTTAGCAGCAAAATCAATAGAAGAACTAGAAGAACGATGGGATACTGGTATATTTGCAGTTTCCGGAAGAGTTGCTAAGGTATTAGGCCAAGAATACAAGGGAGTACCTGTCATCAATGTTTTAGAAAATCCTAAAGAATTGGCCAATTTAGTGATTGAGAAAGTATTTGATTTACTTCCAGATGTCGATGAAAACTGCTGCAATGCCTGTGGCTATGGTTGCAGAGGTTTAACAGACATGATTGTTAAAGGTAAGGCCCAAAGGGATGACTGTATTCAAAAATCAAATGTCGTTAAACTTTTTATTGATGGAAATGAAATTCCTATGGTACCATTTGTAGAAAAAATGATTCATAATATAACACTTGGAGCAGTTTCTGAACTGAAAGGGTACAAGAAAAACAGTGAAATTATAGTTAAAATCGATCATAGAGGTAGCTATGAAAAAAAGTAACCTACTTAAAAATTTCACTGTCTTTGAACTAATAACCATAGCACTTACAGCTTCACTGGGTATAGCTTCTAAACCTATTATTACACCTTTGACACATTTAATTACAGGACCACTTTTTATACCAGGGGGAGCTGTAGCCGGTGGTTTCTATATGATGTGGATTGTACTCGGCGCAGCTTTAATCAAAAAAAGAGGCAGTGCAACCCTTATTGCTCTTACCCAAGGAATAATTATCATGATTACCGGTGCCTTTGGAAGCCATGGTGTCATTAGTTTAATCACATATGGTTTACCAGGCTTTGCAATAGATATTATTTTTACTATCCTAAATAGGAAGCTAAACAGTTCATTAGATTTTTTTGCAGCAGGTATCATTGCGAATATCAGTGGAACATATCTTTCAAACTTAGTTTTTTTTAGATTACCATTACTGCCTTTGATTATTAGCTTATCAATTGGTGCACTTTCTGGTGGCCTTGGAGGATTATTAGCCTTTTTTATTTATAACAATGTTAAAATAGCATACTATGGAAGGGAATAGCCTATGAATAAAAACACTAAAACACTTATAATCATAATACTAATATTAGTGGGCATTTCATCCACTGGTCTTTATTTAAATAAAGACAATATAAAAAGGAATAAAGAACTCAATGAAAAAGCCATCTTTGAAATATATGATTCCGGGGAGTTTTTAACTGCTTATACTATGAAAGAAATACGAGAAATGGGTGAGGAGAAATTTGAGGCTACTTTAGATACTAGCAGTACCCAAGCAAAAGCTTATGAATATACTGGTGTACTACTAAAGAAAATTTTTAAAGCAGCAGATTTAGAAATACATAACAGAGAACTGGTTGCTGTTACAGGTGCTGACGGATACACAGTTGCCTTAAGCATTAATAAAGTTATAGAAAATGATAATGTCTATCTAGCTTATAAAAGAGAAGGCATTTCCTTAGGCACAAGAGAAGATGGCGGCAATGGTCCTTATCAATTAATTATAAGAAAAGACCAGTTTAGCCAAAACTGGTGTAAATATGTAGTGAAAGCTGATGTTCGATAAAATGGAAAATATATATTTAGAAGGCAAAAATCTAAACTTTAGTTATCATGAAAAAGAAGAGCCTATCATCAATGGGATAAATCTATCCTTAGAAAAAGGTAAAATCATAGGTATAGTAGGGTTAAGCGGCTCAGGAAAAACAACTTTAATAAAAATTTTAAACGGTCTCATTCCAAAAAGAATCCAAGGCATCTATAACGGCACTGTATCCTTAAGAGGTAAAGATTTTAAAAATATGACACTACAAGAAATCTCTCAAAGCATTGGTACAGTGTATCAAAACCCAGATACTCAAATAATTTTTTCTTGTGTCGAAGATGAAATGGCCTTTGGACCAGAGAATTTATGTATGAGTCGAAAAGACATCTTAAAGAAAATAGATTATGTACTAGAACTATTAAATATTCAAGAGTTAAGATATAGAAATCCAAATAAATTATCGGGTGGTGAGAAACAGTTAGTTGTTCTAGCCTCTATTTTAACCCTTGATGTTGACATTATAATATTAGATGAGCCCATGTCTCAAATTGATGCCCAAGGTAAAAAAAATATAATAAAAGCTATTCAGCGAATGAAGTCAGCAGGCAAAGGGATAATAATGGTAGAACATGCCATTGAAAACTTAAGTATTTCTGATGAAATCTTTCTATTAAAAGAAGGTAAACTCAAAAAATTTGAAGGGTATTTATAATGAATAATTATATCGAAGTAAAAGGTGTTCAATGTTTTTTAGATAATAGAAAAGTTTTAGATGATATCAATCTAAGCATTGGTAAAAAAGAAATTGTCTCTATTATCGGACCCAATGGTAGTGGAAAAACTACTTTAAGTAAAATAATCATCGGAATAGTAAAATATTCTCATGGCACCGTTGCTCTTAATGGAAGAGAAGTAAAAGAGATGACTTTAGGGGAAATCGGGAAAAAGATTGGATACCTTTTTCAAAATCCAGACAAACAAATATTTACACCAACAGTTTATGAGGAACTTTCTTTTGCTTATGGATACAATAATAACTTAAACATTAATAACAAAGAAGAGTCTATTGATGAAATACTAGAAATCTTTGATCTAAAGCACTTAAAAAATAACAGTACTTATTTTTTAAGTCCAGGGGAAAAACAAAGACTCGCTTTAGCATCTATACTCATTAATAAACCAGAATTTCTAATTCTAGATGAACCCACTACAGGTTTAGATTATAAGAGAAAAGAAACCCTAAGTAAATTGTTAAAAAGGTATGAAAATCAATTAGGTATATTATTAATAAGCCATGATATGAACTTTGTTAAAAAACACGCACATAGAACTCTATTAATGGAAAGTGGGTGTATTATCGGTGAAATATAATTTTGATCCTAGAACCAAATTGATCATTGTACTCTGTTTATCAACTTTAGGATTAATCTTAACAGATATCTATCAATTAACGATAGTACTAATGGTTGGTATTGGAATTTCTAATTTTTTTGGTGGTAACTTCTTTAAATTATTAGGTAGACTCAAAAAAATGCTTTCCCTTTTGATTTTTATAATTATTCTTCAAAGCCTTTTTACTAAAGGTGGCCATAGTATTTTTACAATAGGATCTTTTGATATAATTACTAATATTGGATTAAATAGAGGTCTAGGATATCTTCTTAGAGTGCTGATTATAATAACTTCTGGCCTAATAATTGCCACTAGTAGTGATCGGGATATGATCCAAGGTATTGTGAAATTAGGCCTGCCTTATGAGTTCGCTTTTATGACAGCCATTGGCATTAAATTTATGCCACTTTTAATAGAAGAATTTAAAGATACATATATCGCTATACAGCTTAAAGGTATAGAGTTCAAAACCTTATCCTTAAGCCAAAGATTTAAGATTTCATCATATATCCTAACACCAGTAATAGCTAGCGCTATCAATAAAAGTAAACAATTATCTATTTCAGTTGAAAATAGAGCCTTTAGAGTTTACGACCAACGTACCAGTATCATTGATTTAAAATTCACTCATATGGATTACCTCTTACTTTTTATGGCTTTAACCGGAACTTTATTAACACTATACATTACCTAATAGATGGTGAAAACAATGAAAAAAATAAAACAATTTAAATCTAAAAAAAATAAAGTCTTCTTAGTTAAAAACCATGGAGATTTTATGGTGTTGAAAGAATTTAGAACTATTGAACAGTATAATAAAGAAAAAAAGTTTTATGAAATACTACAAAGAGAAAATATACCACTGCCTTTAATGATAAATGTAAATTCCCATGAAAAAACAATACTCTATGAATATTTAGACTCTACTAATGGGGTAAATATCATTGAAGACTTGGAAAGATCAAACAATAAAGAAGCTTGTGTAGCCTTTCTTATTAAAATATATGAATGGCTTAAATCTTTTCACTCAGTTCCTTATATTAAAGACCATAACCTTTGCTTCTATGACTTAAATTTTAGAAATTTTTTATTTTATAAAAATCAGCTTTACGGGATAGATTTAGAATCCATTAATCAAGGAGATTTAACCTTGGATCTTGGGAAGATGCTAGCAATGTACTTATACTATGATGAAATAAAGTCGGAATTTAAACTAAGAGTATTCAAGTCCTTTAAAGAGTATATTATAGAAGAAGGTGAAATAGTATCCCAAGAATTAGATTTCATCATCAAAAAGGAAGAAGCGTGTATTAAAACTAGGAGACATATTTTCTATTGAATAATGACTGCCTCTAAATGTTTAATCCATCTCTGGCTAAAAGGATCTTTTCTTATAACAATTCTAAAAGGTCCTGTACCCTTCTTCTTTTTAGATTTTAATTTTTCACCATTCATTTCATAGACAATATAAACATTTCTAGGTTCTAATACTTCTTCAGATTTTATTGCTATACGATAACCATCAGAGGCATTAAAAGTAACTTTATCAAAACTCAACAAGTCAACTTTTTGGTCCTTTAGAAATTCGGCTAATTCTATCCCTTTAAACTCAACTGAAACAGGTTTCTCCCCACTACTTCTAATAACTGATGAAAACAGTTCTGGACTTTCATATGAATAAATTACTTCAGCTTCTATCTCTTGATAATCCTCACCTACAGTTATTTTAAGTTTCGGAGGATCTGTTTTAAAGCTAATGGTCAGTGATAATACTAAAATTATTATGCCTATTATTAGCATTTTCTTCATAGATTACTCCTATCATTCTTGTTCTAAAGATTGATTGATAGCACTTTTAATAGCAGATAAATAACCTCTACTACTTGCCGTTGCACCACTAAGGGTATCAACATTCAAGCTTTGAGTTGCTATTATTTCTCTTGATTTCATTTTAAAAACCTCTTCATAGTATCCAGTGCTTTCTTGATGACTTAACACATTTATAGTTTTGATTCTCTCATTGTCAACTACTATTTCAACTCTTATCGGACCACCAAAACCAATACCCGTTCCTATATAACGGCCTTCTTGAAGCTGTGTAAAACTCAAGAATCCTTGCGTGTTACTAGTTATATGAATGAACGGTATCAAAAAATAAATACTAATAAAAACAATCAAAGCCAATGCAATGTATTGATTGGGTTTTATTTTTTTATTCAATATATTTAAAGTATATGAGTAATCTCCTCTGATACATTTCCTTTCAACACAGTTTAAGCAACTGATACATTCAGGAGATACTTCACCTGAAGCATAAGGTTTTTTTATGGCCATAGGGCATTCTTTGAGACAATTAGTACATCCATTGCAATGATCACTGCTTTTTACTTTAAAAAAACCAAAAGCATTTATTAAGCTTTGAAAGGCCCCTAATGGACATAAATATCTGCAAAACAGTCTTGGTATAATTAAAGATGAAATCATTAAACCAATTAAAATATACAGCCCTGGTGTCAGAATAAATCCCATACTTATATCTAAAAAAGCTAGCCAAGGCGAATAGGATGAAATGATAGGGCCTAAGCCCATAATGCTTACGACTACTGCAAATAAAAAAATAAAATACTTTATAAAAAGTAATTTTTCATGTCTCTCGTTATTGAGTTTAATCTTCTTAATATTGAGCTTATTGCCAATGAAAGCAAAAAAATCTTGAAGAGCACCCAGGGGACAAATAAAACCACAGAAAAATCGTCCAAAAAATAAAGTGGTTACAAGAATTGAAACCGTTAATGCAATAGATCTTGATAAACCCGTCAACTGATAGTCAACAGCTGTAAAAGCGGATTTCAATGCACTCCAACCACCATAAGGATTTAAATCTCCAAAAGATAGGAGTTTAAAGGGAATCCAATCGTTTATATATAAAGCATATGTCACAGCTAAGAACACAACGATAAAAAATAATATGAACTGAACAATATTCCTTTTCTTAAGCATCATGTTTTTCTATCCTTAATATACCTGTCATTACTTGATTACTTTCTATATATAATAAGACTTCTCCATTATTTTTAACTAAATAAGATTTTTTTATAGCCTCTAGGTCTAAGTCATAAGTCTTTCCTTCAGTAGATATTGCAGTAAACTTTGAATTGTCTTCCCATCGCATCCCTGCCGTAAGTAGAACATCTTCTAGGAGTAAACCTTCTAATTTATCAATAGTTTTTGTTCTGACAACTGACTTAATTTGATCAGGAAAAATAACTGCATCTTTTGTTGTAGAAAAGTGCGTCATATGCTTTACATTCATACCCAGTTTAAAATCTGGTGCAATATTCATTGGGGCATTTTCTCCTTCAGACTTAATAAAATAACCTTGTCTTACCAATGAAATGGTTTCATTTTTGACTAATCCATCTTTAGCAACCATAGTAAAAAATCCTTTTTGGTCAATGACATCAAATTTTCTTAAAATTTTTCCAACTTCTATTGCTTTGTCTTTACTACCATAGTATTCATAATAATATGGTTCAATCGCTTCTGTTAAGGCATCAAACATATGAACCTTATTAATGGCTTTAGGTGTTATTTCATCATATAGATCTATAACTGAAACCATCTTTACCCAGTAAGGCCCTAATTGGTTGGGTATGACAACTCTTACAGGCTTTTCACTATCATCAATTGCCTCCCCGTTAACTTCCCAAACTAAAATGACTTCTTCTAGTTCAAGGATTTCTTTATCTACCATGGTATAATAACTATCTCTTCCAGTAATACCTATACCAGCATAATCTTCTAAGGCTATACCTTCTACTTTTAATAAGCTTCTTAATGTTGGTCCTTTTACTTTCAGTTCCGTTTCCGTTCCTCTTGTATTTATTAAAGTAACTTCCCTTTCTACTTGGGGATACTCTTTAATCTCTTCAATATCAATTACCAAAGGATTATGATCATAGTTAATAATAAAGTTATTATCATCCTTCTGCCAAATTTCCTGAGGTACGACATCTGGGACACTACTCATTTTTATCTCATTATTATAATAATTATAGGCCCCCAAAGATGCATTCACAGCATTTACAACGGCTTTAGAACTAATCGTAGCCCCAGTGACTTGAATAATATCTTCTGGATTTTCTTTTTCTAAAACAACTAGATTTAAAAACTTATTACCTTTGATTCTTGAGAATCTTTCTAAAAACCACTCAGATTCAATATGTTCAGCATAATCTAAGGTTTCTTCATGCTTAATAACTTTCACCTTCATAATTTCCCCATGGTTATCAAATGCTGTAAACACATCTACAGGACCATTGTACCCAACACATGTAGCTATAAATGCTTTTACTTTCCCATCAATTGAATAAGCTCTTAGAAGTCCAGGGAAGTTTAGTGAAATAAATAAGTCATCATTGATTTTTTCAACTCTTCTGACTTCTTTAGCATTTATATAATGCTCTTTTACCATTTTTTCTTCTTCAGAATAAGAATTATTAAGATTAAATAATACTGTTATAACCATGAGGGTTAACACAATAAAACCTAAATAAAATTTTTTATTTTTCATAATCTATCTACTCCACAATTATTACATCAATATCCCTAACCCATTGAGGTTTATTTACATCTCCTGGTTCTTTTTGACCAATAATTAATTTATAGGGTGGCCCCTCTTCAGGATTATATTCTTCACCATTTTCTTCCCATGCTATAATGATTGGAAGCTTTAAATTTTGATTTGTTTCATCAATATAATCCATTCTTTTCACTTCATGAATAGTAAAAGACACATTATAACCATCTATAGCAACGATCTTTACAGTTTTAGCACCTTCCAAAATATGTGCTTTTTCTTCTAAAAGTTGCCACAACTTTATTCCTTTAAAATCTGTATACTCAGTTGTACCAAAACTATTCAAAGAATAGAAAGTTTCTGAATAAATCAAGTTTTTCATGGCTTTCAACTCGTCTAAACTTAAAGCTAAAGGTTTCTCTACATGCCCTTCTACTTTAAGTCCATTGACTTCTTCGGGTGCTTTTTCGTTAGAATCATTTGATTCCGGTAGACTCTTATCAGTCACTTCATCAGTTACCTGTGATTCTTCTTCATTAGATATTATATCTGATGAAGGCTCTTCACCATTAGAGCCTTCATCTTTTTCAGAAACTTCATTATCTTCATCTAAAGTGACTTCCTTTTCAACTGTATCATTCTCATGAGATACTTCTGTTTCAATTTTTTCAATACTTTCAGATGTTTCTACTATTTCCTCATTTTCTTTCGCTACTGATTCTTTAATTGAATCATCCTTGGCTTCTTCAGATATGGGTGCTTCTTCCTGATTTTCAACAGGTGCTGTTGCTTCATCTGTAGAACAGGCAATAAAAGATACTGAAAAAAGAAGTACTAAAGCTAATAAAATACTAATTTTTTTTAAAAAGTTCATATCGCCTCCTATAGTCCATTGCTTAATAGTCTTAAAAGTATAACGGCTGATTCAGCTCTTGTGATCTTTTTATCGCCTTTAAAACTACCATCAGGGAACCCTTTTAAAAGTCCGGACTGTACGACTTTAGCTACAGATGCTTTTGCCCAAGTTGAGATATTGTCTTCAAAGCTTTTCAGTATATCTAGGGCTTGAACTTCCGATAACTTAAGATCAATAATATTTGAGAGAACAAAGGCAATCTCTTCTCTCGTAATTGCTTTTTCCGGTTTAAAAGTACCATCACCATAGCCTTTGATATATCCTTCTTGAACTGCTGTAGCTATATAAGGAGCAAACCAATCCGCTGATGAAACATCTCTAAATTCTGTTTTCTTAGTATTCGTTTCTAAACCTAATACTCTAGCCATTAAAGCTATAAATTCTCCTCTTGTAATAGCGTCTTCTGGTCTAAACTTTCCTTGGTTTTCTTCAATAAAACCTAAGGCCATCATTTTTTGAATTTCATTTTCTGCCCAATGCTTTTCAATATCTTTCACATCAGCTCTACTGATTTGAACAGCAGCACCACCATTGGTGCCCACCATAAGATTGTTCTTAGACCAATCCATTAGGTAAACATTATTCCACTGATTTGAGTCAAAGACTGTATTGCTATTATACTTTTCAATAATATTGCCAATCCCCTTTGACTTTAGGACACCACTTTTTAAAGTAGCTAAATAAAAAACTTCTTTGTTTTTCTTATCCGCTAAAAGGAATCTTATATCATCTGCTTCAGTTATTTCAGGGTATAAATCCTCTGATTGGTAGACTGTTCTACTACCATCTTTAATGTAATCAATTTCTCCATGAGTAAAACCTGGTGCAGTTCCTGATCTAACGATCCATACGCCTCCCTCAGAATCAATTGATATGCTTCTGACCCAATTAATATTGAAATTTGTTTGGTCAAATCCTTCGTAAGTATCTATCGTACCATCTGGATGTCGATACTGATACCCACCGTTATAGGTCATAGTACCCTCTTCATTTTCTACTAAATCTGGGTAATATCCAATCCATAGACCACCGGCATCATCAGTGGCCAATGCATCTACAGAATAGCGCAGAAGACCTTCTTTTTCTGTATAAGTAGTCCATTTATTTTCAGAATCAACATATACTAGCCCGTTTTTTCCACCAATCCATAAACCACCTTTGCCGTCTAATTCAAGTTCTTGTAGGAAACATGATGGCAAGTTTGAATTTTCAGTTGTGTACTGAGTCCATTCATCTTCTTCTTTAACTAATATCCCTTTTGGTTCTGTCGGGCTACCTAAAGTCATCCATAGTTGACCATTTTCTCTTTGAACAATGGCATAAGAAGTATCTACTTCAACAGTTTCACCTGATGATAAAATGATTTCACTCATATGTGTCCACTGACCATTAGGATTTCTTACAGAAATTCCTCCATTATTAGTGCCAATCCATAAACTTCCTTCATGATCATAGGCCATAGCTCTTACACTTGCTTCAGTCATTTCAATGCCACTATTATTCTTAAAATCTAGCCATATTTTATCTGACTGATGAGCACCTTCTATTGTAAGATTTGGTAAGTCTAATGCTGCTACTTGATCACTACTTGGCTCTTCGTATTCCCCTGTACCGACAACGATGCAATCTACCCATTTAACCCACATAGACTTACTTTCTTCAACTAAAAGTCTTAAAGGGCCATAGGCATTATTATTAATATATCCATTACTGCTTTCATTAGGTACTAAAGGATAGCCTTCAACGGCATAAGCTAAAATTATTGGTTTTCTTTCGCCTTTAGAATTTAACACACCACTGGAAACTTGTTCATAACTTCTTAAAATTTGATTATAGTTAGCACCAGCAAAAATTCTTATACTTGGTACATCAACGGATTCTTTTAACTCTACTACTTCAGAAATTAATTTCCATAAGTCAATGCCCTCATAAGTATTCATACCATCACCTGTGTAGATATCTCTCACAGAATACTCAAGCATTGATTCTAATTGTCTTAAAGTAAAGGTCATTGGTTCTTTTACTTGAGATCCTGTAATCCTTAACACAGGTTCGTCTAAATAGTCTTTATAATCCCCTTGATCGTGATGCCATGCACTGTTTGCATCTACTATCTGAGAGGTATTCTCCCCGGATTTATCTGATTCAGCAGTTTCCTTATGAAGAGACTTACCACCACCAACAATTATTTCTTTTAAAAATTGAACTTGGTTTGAACCATTTGTATCATTATAATTTGTTTTACCGAAAATAACTCTTAAAGGTCCCCCATCATTCCCAAGACCTGGATTAAAACCTTCATCGTTAGGTCTTATTACATAAGGATAACCATTAAAGCCATAGGCCACTAAAGGGGGCATATTATTATATAATGCTTTGCTTTTACTACCATCAAATTTTCCATCACCTAAATCCTTAGGATCTTTTTCATAGTATCCATAAAGAGAACTATCTTTAATCTCTCTAACAGTTAATGGTTGAAAATTATAATCATCAGCTGCTACAAATTGTATAGTCGTTGTCTCATCAATATTTGGATCTAAACCTGCCTCTAGGAGTAAATCCCAAAGTGGAATACCTTTATAGGTATTATAGTACCAGAAATATTCACTATTGGATAAACTGTACTCATTTTCATATTTTAGATGCTTCATGGCCTCAATATCTTCTACACTATAGCGAACCTGTCCATCAAAGGCATCACCATGAATTATAATTTCATAATCAGTATATTTAGAATCATCATAGGGTGCATAAGAATGTTCATATACTTTTGTTGCATTTTTTTCTTCAATGTATATATAGGCAACATTAGAAAATTCTACCGCTTCATTCATCTCTTGTTGGTAAACCAGTTTAAAACAACCATTATCATTCTGTTGCTCTTTACGATACCCAACATCAGAATCAAGATATACAAGGGGCACTTCATTGATTCCATAAGCTATTTTATAATTTTCAATAACTTCAAAAGGTACCTCTAGAATCTTTTGCCTCGATTTATCTTTGAAAATCACATTACCAGGTGTGCTATTAACAGCCACATAATTATCAACTAAATACTTAACATTTATACCTTCATAAGTATTTTGTAAGACGTCACCTGCCATTTTTTCATAATATTGATCTTTACTTTGACCTAGTAAATCTTCTTCTATTTGTCGCAAAGAAATAGCACGATAACCTTCTAATGCAGGTCCCTCTATTGTGAAAGTTGAACCTGAAATAACATCAGTATTATAGGGTGCCCCATCATAACTAATATGTTTATAGGGTGATTCCATACCTGATTCTTCACTCTCAATTTCTTCTCCTACTACTATTTTAATAACTTCTTTTCCCCACTTAGATAAGTTCATATCATCTACACTTTTTTGACCAAAGACTAATTTAGGAAAATCTTTATCTAAGTCCTTTTCAGTAAGGCTTTGGTCCTGCCAATTAATCGGTGGGTTAAAATTGTCCTTCGGATAGTCCGCTAGTACTGATGAGTATTTTGCCAACATTGGTTTTGATAACACACTATTTTCTTCTGTAAAGTCTCTGAAAGAGTATAGACTCTTCAACGTCTCTACAGTTTTTGTAAACTCAAAACCGTCAGAACATATAAAGTGCATTTCATAGTTTTCATTGGTTTTTAAATTATCCTCTCCAATGAGTTCAAACAAATCATAGCCCTTTGTTTTTATAATCTTATGAAAATTCAGACTATTATTGGCTGAATAAATCCTTTCAACCATTTCATAATCCTTCCAATCTTCAGATGTTATTCTTATTTCTTCCTTTACCCCAGTACCGGTTATTAAAAGTTCAACTGTGTCACTTTCTGCATAATTAGGAAATGACATCATTTGAGATACTATTAGTACTAAAGTTAAGATAGCAATAAACACTTTTGTACTTCTTTTGTTCTTAATAAAATCCATGAAATTCCTCCCTACTAATGATAACCGGTCTTTTTTACTATTCTTGGATTAAAGTTTTAAAAACAACAACAGCGGCTTGTGCTCTATCGACTTCTAAGGTTGGTTCAAAATTTTCTACTATAAAATCTTCAAAAATACCTTCAGCTTCTAACCAAGCCACTTCATTTTCTGCCCATTCCGGTACTGAGTCTTTATCTAAGTAATCAGATTTTTCCATAATGAATTTATCAAGTTTTTCTTGAGATACTAGCTCTAAAATAACTGCTCCTCTCGCCGTTACTGCAGCTATTTCCTGTCGAGTAATTATATTATCTGGTCTATAAGTACCATCTGGATAGCCTGTAAAAATACCAGCATCTACTGCCCCTTGAACATAATCGGCTTCCCAATCCTCTGATGAGATATCACTAAAACTACCGTTATATTCCATTGGTTCATAGCCTAATGAAAGAATCATTATTTTAGCAAACTCTCCTCTAGTAAATGATTTTTCAGGTGCATATTGATCTTTCCCTATTCCATTCACTATACCTTTTTCTGCTAATGCATTAATGGATTCTTCTGCATAAGCAAAGCCTTCAGTAATATCAGTAAAATTAGTATTCCCAACAACTTCTACTGTTTCAATTGGATTTAACTCAATTGTTTCAATCATTTTGTAGATTGTATTTCTTTCACCTTCTGTTTGAACTTTTCTATAAACAGTTACCTCCGAATTATCTGGATTTTCATCTTCATCTATGACTTCTCCATCTATTTTATAAGCTAAAACATACTGTTGATCACTACTTAGAACATCACTAATGGGTTGGGGATCAATTTGATAGCCATCTGAAGCTATAAAAGTCACTTCAACATCAGCGTCTGAGGTGATGCCTGCCATTTCTAAAATATATGCTAAACTTACACCTTCTACTATTACGGATTTTTCTTGAACTTTCGTATTATAGATATATTCTTCATTAATTTGAGCTTCTATAGGCATTGCCATAAGCTCTTCTAAAGTATATTCTAGATTTTCTTCAAGAAGATCACCAGTAATTGTAAGGGTCGGTTGTTCTATAGGACCGCTAACATTTATATCTACAATCATCTTATAAACAGTACCAAATTCTCCGACTTCCTTAACCTTTCGATAAACGATAATTTCATCGTTGTCTGGGTTTTCGTCTTCATCAATCATCTCACCATCAACTTCATAGGCCAATACATACTGTAATGTTTCATCCATAACATCTGTTAAGGGTTGAGGATCTATAGGCCAATTATCAGAGGCAGTAAAGCTCACTTCCCCTTCATTTTCTACCAGTAATACATCTTCAAGTATATAAGCTAAACGTACACCTTTTACCATAACAGATTTTTCGCCGGATTTACTATTATAAACGTAATTTTCTTCAACTTGCCCTTCTTCAGGCATAGCCTTTAACTCATCCAAAGTAAAACTAACCTCTGACACAAGTCCTTCACCTGAAATCCTTACAACAGGTTCAGAATCCTCTGCAAAAACTACAACTTGTGATAATACTAGAATTATTGCTAGTGTAATCATTAATACTTTTTTACCTTTTAACATGCTTTCCCTCCTTAACCCCATTTGACTATAGATATTCTTTACACAAAAATAACAACATCCCTAGTGGAATGTTGCCCTTTATTTTCTCCTTTCCACCAGGAGGCTAAATCGTTTCCAACTTAACCCTATCGGCATTGAAACCATAATTTAAATCTTAGGTCGCAATGCTCGGAGATATATTATTAACTACTATTTTATCATTTCCTATATTTAATGTAAAGAATATTATAAACATATGTATGTTAAGTTAGTAGTGTTTTATATTTTACTTGAGTAACATAATTTTTTCCGCAACATTAATACCATCAACGGCAGAAGACATAATACCTCCAGCATAGCCAGCACCTTCACCACAAGGAAAAAGGCCCTTAATGTTTTCACTCTCAAGTGTTTCACTATTCCGAATGATTCGAATCGGTGAAGAACTTCTGGTTTCAATACCAGTCAAAACAGCATCTTTTCTCGCAAAACCATTAATTTTTTGATCAAAATACTTTAATGCCTCTTTAATGGGTTCATTAATGAACTCAGGTAATAAATCATTAAAGTTAACAAAAGTAACACCCGGTGTATAACTTGCTTTTATTTTACCAAAACTTTCACTTAACTCATTTTCTAAATAATCTCCTACAAGTGTTGCTGGGGCAAAATAGTTTTCTCCACCGACTTTAAAAGCTTTTTCTTCTAATTCTTTTTGAAAATACATACCTGATAATGGAGATGTGTCACCATAATCACTTGGTTTGACGGTTACTAAAATAGCTGCGTTGGCATTTTCTTGATCTCTTTTATAATGGCTCATACCATTGGTTACTACAGTACCTTTTTCTGATGAAGCTGCAACCACTTCACCACCAGGACACATACAAAAACTATAAACACCTCTAGAAGCACTTTGATAAGTTAATTTATATTCTGCTGCCCCTAATTTTCCCCGAAGCATCGGACTACCATACTGGTTTTCATCAATCATTTTTTGAGGATGTTCGATTCTTACACCAACGGCAAAGGGTTTTGACTCAATGGCTACTTTGTAATCATCTAATTTCTTAAATAAATCCCTTGAAGAGTGGCCTATTGCTAAAACAACAATTGGTGATAAAAGTTTTTCTTTTTCTTCAATAACTACACCTTGTATTAATTTCTCTTTAATTAGTAAATCTGTTACCTTTGTGTTAAAGTAAAAAGTTCCCCCAAGGCTTTCTATTGTTTTTCTAAGATTTATAATCACACCTCTTAAACGATCCGTACCAATATGTGGTTTATTTTTATATAAAATCTCATCAGGAGCACCATATTTAATAAATTCTTTTAACACCTTACGACATCTTGGATCTTTGATACGCGTTGTTAATTTTCCGTCGGAAAATGTTCCTGCGCCACCTTCGCCAAATTGAACATTTGAGCGTTCATTTAAGATACCTTCTGACCAAAACTTATCAATTGACTTTATCCGCTTTTCTACTGGTTCTCCTTGCTCAATAATAATTGGTTCATAGCCGCTTTGAGCCAATATTAATGCATTGAATAGTCCTGCTGGTCCGGCACCAACAATAATAGGCTTTACCTTCTTATCAAGCTGTCCTTCAATGCGCTCATATTTATAAGAAGGACTTTTTTTATACTTTCCTTTACTTAGTATTTTTTCTTCATTTTTTAATTCAACATCAACAGAATAATTAAATTTTATTTTTTTGCGTCTCGCATCAATGGATTCTTTAAAAATCTCATAAGTAATAATATCATCTTTTTTTACTCTCAGTTGTTTTGCTAACTTATTTTTTATTTGATTTTTATTTTCAAATATATCCAGTTTAACTTGGTTTACTCTAATCATTTTACCCACACTTTCTATAATCTCTTATCTAATCATTATATGACTAATTTTAGTATTTAACAAATAAAGGACAAAAAAAATAGGCTAACGCCTACTTTTTCTATATTCTATAAATCATAATATTTTTTAAACTCATGAGCAGTTGGTATAATACTCATTTCTTTATGGTCTCTTAAATCTTTTTCGATAATATCATTAATTAATCCCTTTGTAAACACATTTCCTGCAAGTAAGAACTCATGATCTTCTTTTAACGCAAGAGCAGCTTCTTCTAGTGTTTTAGGTAATCCTTTTATTTTCTTTTTTTCCTCTTCAGGTAAATCAAATATATTGACATCGTAGGGGCCAAAGCCTTCAACTTCTGGATCTATTTTATTTTTAATACCATCAATGGCTGCCATCAATAAGGCTGAATAAGCTAAGTATGGATTCGCCGTCGCATCAGATGATCTAAACTCAAACCGCTTTTTCATGGGTTTTATCGCATAGCCTGGTATTCTAATAACTGCTGATCGGTTAGAGGTAGCATAGCATATGCTTACTGGTGCTTCATACCCAGGTACCAAACGCTTATAAGAATTTGTAGATGGATTTGTAATAGCTAATAATGCTGAAGCATGCTTTAAGATGCCGCCAATAGCATATAATCCAATATCACTTAAACCTGAGTAGCCATTCTCATCATAAAAAATTGGTTCTCCGTCTTTAAATAAATGAAAATGCACATGCATCCCATTACCCGCTTCTTTATTAAAGGGCTTTGGCATAAATGTAATGGTCTTACCCTTTGATACAGCTAAGTTTTTAGCAATATATTTTAACTTCATGGTTCGATCAGCAATTTCTAAGGTGTCAGCAAAATCAACTTCTATTTCCATTTGTCCAGGCCCACCAACTTCTGAATGGTGATACTTTACTGGAATGTCATGGTCTTCTAGCATAATGACCATTTCGTCTCTTAAATCTTTATCCTTATCAAAGGGTAAATCTACATGGTATCCGCCATGGTGCTGAATAATAAAACCTTTATTATTCTCTTCAGGATTATTCGAATTCCATCTTGCATTTGAATTATTCATTTCTACACCAAACCTATGAGGTGTTGTGGAATACTTTACATCATCAAATAAATAAAATTCAAATTCAGGACCAAAAGCACTGCGCGTTGCAATATCTTCCCCTTGCATATATTTTTCTGCTTTTTTAGCAATATATCTTGGATCCCCTTCAAATCTTTCATGTTTATTACCATCTATTGAATAGATGTTTGCTAACATGACTAAGGTTTTAGCTTCAGCAAAGGGATCAATAAAAGCAGATGTAATGTCTGGTTTAAAAACCATATCTGACTTTTCAACAGTTAAAAACCCATAACTTGAACCATCAAATCCTATACCATCTTCAATAACCTCTCTACTAAACTTATTCGTTGTAATGGTTAAATGATGCCATCGACCATCCAAATCTAGTAGTTTAAAATCAATCAATTCAACAACTTCTTCATTTAAAAAAGCATTTACTTCTTCGTAATTTTTAAACATTTTCCCCCCCATAAGATTTTATCTCCAAAACATAATGTTATATCTTAATTATAAATTATTCTTTATACTATGTCAGAATTTTCTGAAAATATACTTGTGCACAAGTATCATTGAATATATGGTGGGGAACTAATCATCACTCCACTAAACTATAACCTTTTTTATTTAGATAAGCTTCATGGTTTTGTAATTCATTAATGAGTAAATTGACATGATCAACAAAGTCTTCGCCTAGCTCTTTAACAGATTTTTCTAAGTGGTCACGATCAATGGCTTCTGCAAAGGCTTTTGATTTAAATTTTTTCTTTACTGATTTATATTTCATGCCTTCTAGTTTTGTTGGTCGCACAAGAGCAACGGTTACAATAAAACTTGCAAATTCATCAACAGCATAAAGTACTTTAGCCATTTGACTCTCCCGTTCAGTATCTGTATAATCTGCATGTCCTTGAACAGCTTTAACAAATTCATCATCGTAACCAGCTGCTTCTAAAATTTCAACACCTTTCATTGGATGTTCTTCTGGGTACATTTCATAATCTACATCATGTAGTAAACCGACTGCAGCCCATCGGTCTTCATCAGCACCATATTTTTTTGCATAAGCACGCATCCCTGCTTCTACTGCAAAGGCATGTTTAATTAAACTATCAGACTTAGTGTATTTCTTTAATAATTCTAAAGCTTCTTCTCTCATGAATCCTCCTTTTTTTCATACAAAAAAACTTCAACACTTACGTATTAAAGTTTATTAATCTATTTTGAATATTTTATAATTGACTTAATGATCTCGTCAATGGCCTGTCCATCATCTGAAGCTTTTCTCTCTAAGATACATTCTTTTGCATAATTCTCTAAGAAAATGTTTCCCATTTTATTCATAGATGATTTAACAGCAGAGATTTGAAACAATATATCTTCGCAGGGTTTATCTTCATCTATCATCTTTTCTACTCCAGATAGATGCCCTTTGATTGTTTTTATTCTGTTGATTAGATCAGCTTTCGCTTTTATTTTTGACATATTTTCTCCTTTTGTTACTAAAAACATGTCTATTGACAAGTCAATAGACACATCATTTAAATATTTTAATTATAATAGTTCATCTAATTTCTTTTTATCAAAACCTTGAATCACTTCATCACCAATGTAAACTACTGGTACACCCATGAAACCATTAGCAATTAATTCTTTTCTTGCTTCAGAGTCTGTTGATACATTTCTCTCAACATATTCAACACCTTTTTCTTCTAAATACTCTTTTACCATATGACAATATGAACATGTGTTAGACGTATAAACTTTTACTTCCATTTTTTACTCCTCCTTTAATTATTTAACAACTTGAATTCCCTTTAGTAGACAAGACAACAAAATCCTTTCCAATCCAACTGTCTAGAAAATCAATATCAAAGCCACCATATAATTCTATTAGATCTTTTTCCACAATTATGCTTATATTACTTAATTCTTTTTTGTAATCAGTCGCTTTTACACTGTCTAGTGTAATCCCAAACTTGGGGCCACCTCAACCAAAACCTTTAATAAATATTCGAACATTTTTATTGCCTTCATCAAAGTTATATTTTTCCTTGATCGCATCGACTGCTTCTTTTGTAACATGAATCATTTTATCACCTCTTACCCCCCACTATGGGGTCGCTTCTATAATAAATGTTATTATTAACTTTGTCAATTATTTTTTTTGTTTTCAATGAATAGGTGACTAGAATCAATGGCTTTTAAATAGATGCCACTGCCTTCATTCATCACTTCACTACCCATAAATTTAACCCCCATATTCTTTTCATCTCGATTGACATGGTTGCGGTGAATGGTTTCATTAATTACTCTTTCATTAATTTGATAAATAAATATCCCATCTGATAACATGATTTCACTAAGACTTTGATCATATCCCTGAAAAGACCTTTGCTCTATTAAATAATATATCCAATTCTTATTGGTTTCAACCAAATATATTTTTTCTTTTTCTATTTTGTGAATGCCCTCTTCTTTAAGAATTAGAGGTTTTGCCAAATCTAAGTATAATTTTGACCAAGGATCAAAATTAATTGGCTCATCACTATGAATTTCAGACATAAGACTCATGGGTCCTAAACCTTTAGAAGAATAATCTGTATCATATAGATCAGGTAATCCTAAATGATGACCAATCTCATGGGCAACTGTTGAAGGCGTCAACAAGCTTTCTCTATTAGAAAAAACTTCTTGAATCCCAAGCTGAATAAAACTTTCAATCTTTAAGTTTTCAACATAAAATTCCTCTGTTTTTATATTAGAGGCAATTGGCTTTTCATAAGTATCCTTTGTTTCCATAATGTGCATTATAATTAATTCATTTTTTTCAATAATATTGTTTCTATTTGAATCAAATCGAGTATAATCTATATGTTTATGACTTTGGCTTATCGTTTTTAAGCCAAAAGTTTTTCGATTTTTATAACTATAGTCTTCATCAATGGTAACAACTGTTAACCCTTCTTGTAAGGGATTGTATAATTTAATCCGTCCATTAGAAGTGCTCTTGTAAAAGTCAGCTACCACTTCAAAAATTGTTTTTTCTAAATCATTTCTATCATATTCAACAGAATTATTATCTGTTGTACTCATTAAAACAATGATTGGTATATCTCTAGAAGCTTCCTTTACAAAATAATTATAGAATGAAAGAAGTATTAAAGTACTAATCATAATTTTTCTCATATTTCTCCTTATGAATATTCTGAATCTTTATATTTATAAATTTTATACATAAATGAATTATATCATAGTTATCCATTTTTTATTAATAGTTTATCCACAAAAAATAGTCCATTTTGAGTAAAATGTGTATACTTTGTGGATAACTTTACTTGTTAACCTAATTTTTACTTACTTTTAACGAATAATTTACCTTATTTTATAAATTTCATACGTTTTTATATAAATTATATCCATCTATTTATTAATATGCATATTTTTATTCAACTTATGCACACTATACACAGGTTATCAACAGAAAATAGCTGTTTTTAACAGTTTTACTAGGTTTTCTTCAGTATTTTTCTTTCAACATGTGTATATCTTTCAAATTTACACACACTTTTTTTTGTTATATAATCATCATGAGGTGAATAAAATGACAAATTGGCGTTCAACAGGGCATCGTGGTGATGCATTAGAAGAATTAATCTTATTAAGTAATGACTACTATAAACAGCAAAAATTAGGACGTGTGGATAAAGTCAATGTTCCTATAAAGGTCATCAGAAGAAATGATCAAGGCATGATTGAAAAAGCTTTTTTTGAACAAAGGTCCACCGTTGACTTTCATGGTGTAATCCAAGGTATGCCTATTGTTTTTGATGCAAAGGAAACCTCTTTAAAGAGTATTCCTATACAAAATATTCATGTCCATCAGATTGAATATATGAGAGATATTGATTACCAAGGCGGGCTTGCTTTTATTATTATTCATTATAAAGCATATGATGAGTTTTATTTAATCCCCTATGAAATGGTTTGGCATTATTATATGGGTAGTAAAAACGGTAAAAGAAAATCTATCCCCTATAAAGCTATGTTAGATATTTTTCAAATCAAAAGAGAAGGGTATGGAATTTTAAATTATCTACCTATTCTTAATAACTATGTAAAATGGAAAGAGACTCAAAATCAATTTTGAGTCTCTTTGTATATTCTATTTGATAATTCTGCAAAATCATTAATATCTAATTTTTCACCACGAATCCTTAGATCAATGTTCATGTCTTCTAATATATTCTTTAATAATTCCTTATCAATGCCAATAGCTGATTTAGATAATGAATTAATTAAGGTCTTTCGTCTTAAAGCAAAAGCACCTTTAATAATTTTAAAGAAGAATGCTTCATTTAAAACATTTACTGTTGGTTCATCTTTAACAATTAATCGAATAACTGCTGAATCCACATTAGGTGCTGGCATAAAATTATCTCTGGGCACCTCTAGAATAATCATTGCATCACAATAATACTGCACTGCTACAGACAATGAACCATAATCCTTTGTGCCAGGTTCAGAAACCATTCGTTCTGCTACTTCCTTTTGAACCATAACAATAATTTCCTCAATGCCTGAAACCTCTTCAATTAATTTCATTATAATTGGTGTTGTAATATAGTAAGGTAGATTCGCTACAACTTTTGTTGGCTTTTCCATTTTTTCTTCAATCATACGACTAACATCTATCTTTAAAATATCATTGTGAATAATTTTAACGTTATCATACTCTTCTAAAGTTTCGTTTAATATGGGAATAAGTTTATTATCTAACTCAACAGCTATTACTTGATGGGCAGTTTCAGCTAAGGCTTGTGTTAAAACACCAATACCTGGACCGATTTCTAATATTGAGTCCTCTTCACTAATGTCGCCTCTTCTAATAATCTCATCAATAATGAAATCATTAATAATAAAATTCTGACCTAAACTCTTAGAAAATCTTACATTATGTTTTTTCATAATGCTTTTAATTTGACTGGGTGATGTTAACTGATTAATCATTATCTTTTATCTCCTTTATTGCTTCTTTAAAGGCTGTCATTGTAATGCCATAACCATTTAATCTTTTCAAAATTTGCTTACCATTACAATAACCTATACCTAAAATTTCTCCTAATTTTTCTCTTCTTTGAGAGGCGCCAGGCATACCTATTAATTGATGTTTAAATAAAATATCCTTAGAAAATACTTCTTCTTTTTTAAATTGCATCACTCTCACACTGTTAAGGGCTTTAAGAATTGCTGTTTCTGAAGCATTCTCTACACCAATATCATCACCTTTTGTTGCATCATTTTTCGTTATAAAAGCATGCTTAACATCTGGTATAACCATCGTAATTCTTTTGCGAATGGTTTCACCTGCGTGGTCTGGATCCGTTAAAATAATCACGCCTTGATTTTTGTGAGCTGTTTTTATTTTTTTATAAGTTTCTCTTGAAATACCAAAGCCATTGGTTCGTATCACTTCACAATCAAAGAATCTTTTTAAGTTGATTTCATCATCTCGTCCTTCAACAACAATGACTTCTTTTATTTTTTTCATTTCTCATCCTATTCTTCTATCTTAAAAAGTTTTTTTGCATTAGCAGTTGTTGCTTCTGCAACTTTATCAAAACTTATGCCCTTTAATTGAGCAATTTGATTACATATATACTCAACGTATGCTGATTCATTTCTCTTGCCCCGGTTTGGTTCTGGTGTCAAATAAGGTGAATCTGTTTCAATTAAAATACGATCAAGGGGTACAAATTCAGCAACAGCCTTAGGTGTTTTAGCATTCTTAAAAGTTACAGGGCCAGCCAATGAAATATAAGCACCTAAATCAATATATTGTTCTGCCATTTCTTTAGAACCGGAATAACAGTGCATGAGTACACCACTATCAAAGGCTTTTTCATTTTTCAAAATTGTTAAAGTATCTGCATTTGCCTCTCGGTCATGAATGATTACCGGCAAGTTCAAAGACTTAGCTAATCTTACTTGTTTAATAAACCATTCCTTTTGAACTTTTCTTGGGGAATGGTCATAATGGTAATCTAATCCAATTTCACCAATAGCCCTTACCTTTTCATGATTTGCCAATGATTTAAGTAATTCAAGCATTGTATCATCCATTGATTTTGCTTCATGGGGATGATAGCCTACAGCTGCATATATACCGTCATATTTTTCAGCTAATTCAATAGCTTTTTTTGAACTCTCTAAATCAACACCTGGATTCATAATATAATGAACACCATTTGCTTTTGCTCTTTCAATCACTTCATGTCGATCTTCATCAAATCTCTTTGCATCTATATGTGCATGGGAATCGAATAACATTTGTTTCTCCTCTCATTTTATACCTTTTCTCATCATTTTCGATTATATGTTAGTTTTTAAAATCATGCAAGTCACAACCCTTGATTAGATACAAAAAAAGAAGTACAACAATTATTTGCTGTACTTCTATTAATGATATTTTTAATGAATTTCTGCACCATTTTCAATATCAACTGTTAATAATTTTACTTTATTATTCTTTTCAGCTGCAAGTAACATCCCTTCAGAAATTTCTCCTCTTAGTTTAGCTGGCTCTAAATTTGCCACAAGAACTACTTTTTTGTTCATTAAAACTTCAGGAGAATAATGTTTTTTAAGTCCAGCAACGACTTGTCTAACCTCTGAACCTAAGTCAACCTTCACTAAATATAATTTATCTGCATTTGGATGGTCTTCTACTGAAATAATTTCCCCAACCTTCATTTTTACTTTTATAAACTCATCAAAGGTTACAATACCAACGGATTCATCATTTGATTTTTCATCTGATAGTTCTGATGATTTTTCAACTATTTCTTCTTTTGATTCTAAAGCTGCTTTAATGGCTTCTAACTTTTCTTCTAAATCCATTCGCGCAAATAATGGACTTGGCTCATTAATTTTATCAAAGGCTACCGTGCCATCAAAAGTTTTTAAGCTATCAAAAGTGATTGCTTTGGCATTGATCTGCTTCTGGATTGCTTCAGATGTTTCAGGTATAAAAGCTTCAAGTAATACAGATGCTATTCGAATACTCTCTAATAAGTTATATAAAACAGTATCTAATCTTTCTTTCTCAGAAACATCTTTACCTAAGATCCATGGCTCTGTCTCATCAATATATTTATTTGTTCTTCTTAAAAAGGTAAATATTTCGTCTAAGGCTTTTCCTGTTTTATAAGTAGACATATGGTTATTAACTAATTTAGGTGTTTCTAAAGCCATATTGATTAGATCTAAGTCAATCTCATTTTGCTCATGAGGCTTTGGAATGATACCATCATTATATTTTTCTACCATTGTTAATGTTCTATTCACTAAGTTACCTAGTACATTTGCTAAATCTGAATTAATCTTGTTAATCATTATTTCATAAGTAATAACACCATCATTGTCATAAGGCATTTCACTTAATAAGAAATAACGTACAGGATCCACTCCAAAATACTCAACTAAGTCCTTTGCGTAAATCACATTTCCTTTAGACTTAGACATTTTTCCATCACCAAGCATTAACCAAGGATGTCCAAAAACTTGCTTTGGTAAGGGTTCGCCAAGGGCCATTAACATCACTGGCCAATAAATTGTATGAAAACGTACAATGTCTTTACCAATTACATGTACATCAGCTGGCCAGTATTTATTGTATAATTCATCACTGTTACCTGCTGGGTCATAACCTAAAGCTGTAATATAATTTGATAAAGCATCAATCCATACATAAATAACATGGCCATCATCTATTGTTACAGGAATTCCCCAATCAAAAGAGGTTCTTGAAACACATAAATCTCTTAACCCGTCTTTAATGAAGTTATTTACCATTTCATTTTTTCTTGATTCTGGTACAATAAAATCATTGTTCTCAATGTATTCAAGTAACTGGTCTTCATACTTTGATAATTTAAAGAAATAAGCTTCTTCACTGGCTTGTTCTACTGGTCGGCCACAATCGGGACAATTGCCCTCTTCTAGTTGTGATTCAGTAAAAAATGACTCGCAAGGCACACAGTAATGACCTTCATATTTCCCTTTATAAATATCACCTTGATCATGTAATTTTTTAAATATTTTTTGAACAATTTTTTTATGTTTGTCATCTGTTGTACGTATAAATTGATCATAAGAAACATTCATTAAATCCCAAATATTTCTTATCTCATCGGCAATTTTATCAACATGTTCTTGGGGGGTAATGCCCTCTTCTTCCGCTTGGTTTTGAATCTTTTGACCATGTTCATCTGTTCCTGTTAAAAAGTATACATCTTTACCTAATAATCGATTGTATCTTGCAATAGCATCTGTTAATACTGCCTCATATGTATTACCAATATGGGGAATTTTAGATGTATATGCAATGGCTGTGGTTATATAAAACTTCTCTTTTGACATATATTCTCCTCCTATAATTCTTTTTCCAAAAAAATAAAAAAACGCCTCCCAAAGGGACGAATTTTCGCGGTACCACCCTATTTATGATTGTTATAATCATCTCTCAAATATTTAACGCATACCTACGTCTAGTCCTAATCATTTAGACTAGAAGTTCAAGGGCCATCTTCTTAAGATCTTCTTTATCAGTTTCCACCAAACCTGACTCTCTTTGAAAAGAACTTCTTAATACTCTTCCTATCACAACTCTATTAAATACTCACCATTAAAATAATGGTTCTAAGTAGATTCACTAGAATAAACCTATTAGATCACATAAGCTTTTATAGGCTAGTTCATAGCCAAAAGACTTATAGAACTATTATATAGTGAAACTTCCTTTTAAACAAACATATTATTTACTATTTGATTAGCAATATGCTTTCTCAACAAATAGCGAGCACTTAGCTCTTTTTTTGTAATTATAGCATAAATCCACTAATTCATCAAATTCTATTTGCACTATTTTCAATTATGTGATAAATATATTAGTACACGATAAAAAAGGAGGTTCTTATGACCGATAAATTAGAACTACAATTAGACGAAATTAAGATTAATACGATTAAAGATTATCATATTATAAATAAAGAAGATGAGTTAATTGTTGAAATATTTAACAATGATGGTACAGAGTTAACTATTACATTCAAAGAAGTTAACGGATATTACTACCAAGATTTCGATGGCTTAAACGATTTAGAACTCAAACCATTTTCTCAAAATCTAGACTTCATTTCTTATTATAAACATGGCTTTGCAAAATTTCTGCAAATAGATATGAACAATAAAGAAGAACTTCACAGTTCAGTTCCCAACTTTGTGATCAATTTGATTGATTCATCAATCTATGTAGATGCAAATATTATTGAGATTAACGATGAAGTTTACTATATGAACTATTATAATTAAGACTTTGCTTTTAATAAGCAAAGTTTTTTTGTATAATAATATAAAGAGGTGATAATTATGACAAATGTAATCAGTTTTACATTAAAAGACATCGGTATGTTTGTGTTATGGGGTTTATTAGTCGTTATTTTATGGTATTTGATTTTAGTTTTAAAGAGTTTGTACTTATCCGTAAAAGATATTAGAAAAATCATTAAGAATAATCAAGAAAATGTAGACTTAATACTAAATGAAGCACCAGGTATAAGTAAAAATGCCAATGATATTTCTAAAGAAGTATCAGATACCCTGGTTAAGTTTAGAGGCTCTATTGATAATGTCGCGGAATCAACTGAAAACATAACTGAAACATTAAAAGAAAATGACACCATTAACAAAAAATTAGCATCAATTTTTCAAACATTAAATATTTTTAAAACCTTATATGAGAAGCATTTTGGGAAAGAAGAAGTGAAAGTGAAAAATGAAGTTAAAGACCATACTACTGAATAGTATTTTAGGCATATTGATTAGTGTATTTCTATTAATTACTGCTGTACAATACTTTACTTTTAATGAAGATTATTTATATCAAAACATTGATAAAAATGTGCCTGTACCTTCTGAAGATCTTCAAATCATTAGTAATAATTTAGCAGATTACCTAGAGAACAAAAAAGATAATCTGATCTTTGAAATAACTTATGAAGGTGAAACAAGAAAAGCATTTAACACTAGAGAAATCCACCATATGGTTGATGTAAAAGATATCTATATTCAACTAAATTATTTAAAATTATTCAGTTTACTATTGATTATTGGCATTATTGCCTTGATTCGTAAAAAATATTTGCTTAATGCAATGTATTATTCCGCGGGTTTATCCTTTGGATTTTCATTAATTCTAGGCATCATTATCTCTGTTAATTTTAATAAAGCTTTTATTTTTTTTCATGAAATTGCATTTAGTAATGATTTATGGTTATTAGATCCTAGAACGGATTTACTCATTAACTTATTACCATTATCATTTTTTATTAATATTTCAATTCATATGTTGATCCTTTTTATTGCTTTACAAAGCCTAGGTATCTTTATAATCTATAAAACAAAGAAAGTTTTGACTAGTCCTTAAGGGCTATGTCAAAACTTTCTTTATAGACAACATTTTTATTTATATTTCTTAATTTCGCAACACTTTTAATGGCTTCTTTCTTACTCTTGCCTTCTGCCATAACAGCTATAATATGATCTTTTATTGGCATATTGTATTCAATTATTTCTTCTTCTAAATTTCCCTCTACCGTCAATACGTATTCTCCTCTTGGATCATTTTCTTCGTAGTAGTCAAGGGCTTCACTCAAATGTAATCGAATGACTTCTTCAAATTTTTTCGTTATTTCCCGGGAAATAGAAATTTTCCGATTGCCTAAAACTTTTAACATACTCTTTAAAGTCTTTTTAAGCCGGTGTGGTGATTCATAAAAGACTAAGGTACGATTATCAGATTTTATCTTTTCCAATTGCTCTTCTTTGAGGCTTTTCTTTCTATCTAAAAAACCTTCAAAAGCAAATCGTTCAGTAGACATACCTGATTGAATTAATCCTAATACAAAGGCTGTAGGCCCAGGAATCACTTCAAAATCAATGTCCCTTTCAATACATAAATTAATCAAATCACTTCCAGGATCAGAAATACCTGGCATGCCTGCATCTGAAACCAAAGCCATTTGTTTCCCATTTTCTAATTGCTTTATGATTTCTAAACCTGCAGTTTTTTTATTGTGTTTATGGTAACTTTTTAACTTATTATCAATTTCAAAATAATTCAGAAGCTTTATTGTGTGTCGTGTATCTTCCGCATATATTATACTCACTTCTTTTAGAATTCTAATGACTCTAAAACTCATATCTTCTAAATTACCAATAGGCGTGCCACAAATATATAATTTGCCATTACTCATGTAATCATCCTTTAAACTGCTTCAATATCGTCAACGCTGTATTCAAATAAGTCTTCTGATAATTTATTATCTTCTAATACTAATCGAACTTTTACAATTTGTTTTAATGTATTTGTCTTAATGACAATGCCTTCACCATCAGGTGTTTTCACATGTGCATTATAGTTGGGTACATTTTTTAATAATTTTTTGTACATTTTGTGTTCATAGTCAATACAACACATTAAACGACCACAAATGCCTGAAATTTTTGACGGGTTAAGTGATAGGGATTGGTCCTTTGCTTGTTTAATTGAAATTGAGTCAAAAGTTGGTTTCCAATTAGCGCAACAGATCTCACGACCACATATTCCAACACCATTTAACATCTTCGCTTCATCTCTTACCCCTATTTGTCTAAGTTCAATTCTCGTTTTAAAAACAGAAGCTAAATCTCTAACCAATGATCTGAAATCTACTCTGCCTTCAGCTGTAAAATAAAATATAATTTTATTTCTTTCGAATGTATACTCAGAATCAATTAATTTCATTTCTAAATTATGTTTTTCTATCTTCTTCTCGCATATTTCAATTGCTTCATGGGCTTCTTTGATATTTTTTTCATGTTGAATAATATCCTCTTTTGTTGCCAGCCGTAATACATCTTTTAATGGTTTAATAACATTATTTTCATCGACTGGTTTATTAGTAATCACAACAGTTCCTAATTCAATACCTCTCGATGTTTCTACAATTACTTTTGTGTTTACATCAATTTTTAACCCTTTTGGATCAAAATAATAAATCTTTCCTGCAGTTTTAAATCTTACACCTACAATATCTAACATTTTACGATGTGCCTCCTACCTGAATTATTTCTAAGACCAAATGGTCAATTGCTAATTTAAAATTAACATTCATCTCAATATTTTTTATCGTTTCTTCAATTAATTGTATAATACTAATTAAATCCCGATCAACTAATCTGTATGCATGTTTTTTTATACTATCTATTTTATCTCTATTCATTACTATATCATAATCATTGGTTCTTTGGACAATTAATATGTCTCGTATCCACCCTATCATGATATCAAATATTAATTCAATATCTTTTTTATTTTTTTGTAAAATATCTATCCCTTGAATAGACTTTATTTTCTTATTTAATAATAGTTCATTAGTATAATCAATTATCTGATTTCTAATTTCTAAAAATGACTCATTTGCTGAAGCTTCATGGGCTTTTGAAAAATTTCCATTTGAAAAGTTCGCTATAAATTCTGCGGATTTTTGATTTAAACCCTGGGATTCAACTAAATATTCTTCGATTACTGACTTTTTTAACGGATTAAAACGAATAATTTGACATCTTGACTGAATTGTTTCTAGTAACTTATTAGAATTTTCAGAAATAAATATAATTAAAGCATATTCTGGTGGTTCTTCTAATATTTTCAAAATAGTATTTTGCGCACTAACAGTCATCAAATGACTGTCATTAATTATTACAATTTTTCTCTTACTTTCATTTGGTTTATAACTTAAAAATTCTTGAAAATCTTTTATCTGTTCATTTTTAATTGAAGAACCATCTGGTTCTATTATTAAAAAATCTAAATGATTGCCATGATTTATTTTTTGGCATTGGTCACATACTTCACAAGCATCTAGGGTATTGTTTTTACAAAAAATTGTTTTTGATAGATTAATAGCAAAGTGTTTTTTGCCAATACCCTTTAATCCATCAAAAACATAACTATGGGATAAATTATTATTCTTTATAACATTTTGAAAAAAATCAATGACTTCTTTGTGTCCATATACGTCTTTAAAACTCACAATTACCTACCTACTTTAAAATTTAATAAATTGATCGACATCTAAAACAAAAACAGTAGCGCCACCTACAGAAACTTCTATTGGTTGTCCCATAAAAGAACTGGTTTCACCAATCATAGATGAAGTCATTGTATATTCTTTTCTTGTTTGACATGTGTCCTCAATAATTTCTAAAACCTGATCGACTTCTTCTTTTGCAACACCAATCATTAACGTTGTATTGCCTGTCTTTAAAAAACCGCCTGTTGAGGCTAACTTAGTAATATTGAAACCTTTTTTGGATAATTTCTTAACTAATTCATGATTGTCTTCATCGTGTATCACTGCAACAACTAATTTCATATGCCACTCTCCTTTCAATGGTTTTATCTACAAACAATCTACTCTACAGTACCCATCCGGTTCATTGGAAAAATTCTTATTAATACATCACCAATAATTTTTTCTTGGTCAATTAAACCAATTTCTGAACTTCTACTATCGAGACTAACATTCCTATTGTCCCCCATTAAAAAGTACTTACCTTCTGGGATTTGGTCCATTTGAATATTTCCTGATGTTGTTGTTGTTACATAATCTTCTTCATATAACTCTCCATTGATATAAACTTGACCACTTTTAATCATAAAGCTATCCCCGGGTACACCAATGACACGTTTAATCAAGTTCTTATGATCACCAACATCTGCTTTTATCTTTTGAATTATATTTAATGTTGTCATATCACTTTCATTAATTGTAAGATTTGATTGAAAGGATACAATATCTCCTCTTTCAATATCATCAGTTCTTTTAAGAATCAATAAATCTTTTTCTACTAACGTAGGATACATTGACGTTGAGTAGACCATAGTAGTTGTAATAAAAATATTTAAAAATCCTACTATAATTACTGCAAAAACAATGGCTTTTAGCCATTCAATTATCTCTTTTTTCATTTTTACTCCTCTACAATCTTTAGTTCACTCACCATCTCACTTAACTTAGTAATGGCTTCTTCTGTTATTAATTCTCCTGGATTTATTAATGGAATGCCTGGTGGATACGGTACAATGGCTTCATAGGCAATTTTTCCTAAACATTGATCAATTGTTTCAATTTTATAATTATATTCTTCAATTAAACTTGGTTTAATTTTTACAATGACATCTGCTAAGATTAGCGGGTGCTTTGCATTAATTTTCTCTTTTCCATATTTTTTTTCAATTGATTCTAATGCATGATATAATTTCTTAAAATCCTGTGAATTGTTTAATACTGTTGTAATCAGTACTATAAAATTTTCTGTTGAATACTCCACTTGTATTTGATAGTTTCCTCTTAAAATTTCTTCAAGTTTCCAACCGGTCAAACCCATGGCTAATCCACTAATGACAATTTTTGTTGGATCAAATGTAAAGGGTAATCTATTATACTCTATACCCCAATTAAGAACCTTGTAATTAGTTTTTTTTAATTGATTGACTAAGTTTTTTACTTCCCCTAATAGTTCTTTTGTTTTTAAATGACTTTCATTAATTAAATAGTCTACTGATAGATCTAATGACGCCATAATTAAATAGGAGGGAGAGGAACTTTGAAAGATTTTTAAGTATTTCTCAACAGATCCCTCTAAGTCTTTATTATATAAGTGAAGGAAAGCCCCTTGAGTGAATGCAGGCAGGTTTTTATGTGCACTTTGAACAACTATGTCTGCGCCACTTTCACAAGCGCTCATAGGCAATTCTTCATGGGATAATAAATGAGAGCCATGGGCTTCATCAATAATCAATTGACAATTATATTTTTTTACAACTTTACTTATCTTCATAAGATCAAAACAAATACCTTCATAACTTGGATAAGTTAATAACACAGTTTTTATTTCAGAATCACTAGATAATTTTTCTTCTAATAGCTTCGCCGTTACACCTAATATCATCCCTGATGATTTATCAATTTCAGGCATGACATAAACTGGTCTTAACCCATTCAATAATATGCCATTTATTACTGATTGATGGGCATTTCTATTCACTAATATTTTATCATCTCTTTTGGTTGTTGCATAGATCATTGATAAAATACCGCAAGTGCTACCATTGACTAGAAAGTAACTTCTATAGGATTTATAAAAATCACTTAAGCTATTTTGACTATTCCTGATACAGCTTTTCGGGTTATGTAAGTTATCTACTCCAGGAATTTCTGTTAAATCAATGGCAACTAAATCTAATGGACTCAACTGCTTTTCAAAAAAACTCTTATTGTTTTTATGACCTGGCATATGAAAAGAAACTAGATTTTCTTCTTCTATTTTTTTAAGGGCATCAATTAATTTATTTTCCATTGATTAATGTTCCTTTATTTTTTCTTCTAAAGCTTCAATAAAATTTTCGTCCGGATCAAATGATAATGTGATTTCATTGGTTACCACTTCGTAAATTCTATTGACTCGATTACTATTATAAAAATTATTCCAAAACTTAAATGACATTTTACTTTTCTCTCTTAACCCTATTATTGCATCAAGTTTTATTGAATAATCATCAAAATATCGTTCACTAAACTTTCTTATAATAATTAACTCATCTGCCTTTAACACATAGACATAGATTGGTAAAAATCGATAGATGCCTACAATTAATAAAAACGCACTTATAGTAAAAATTGTCACTTGAATTATAAAATTATCTAAAAAAAATAAAATCGAATAGTTAATGTAAAAGAAGATTATAATACTCAAAAAAATCTTTGTAACACTAATACTGGGTTCATTTTCTTGTTGTTTCATTTTTTCTCCTTTTCTAAAACATTTTTTTTACCTGATTAAAAATGTACTTTTTAACCCCTCCTACTTCTTTATAAGCTAATTTACCAAGATCAGAAATAATAAAGATTAAAGTTAAAAAAAGTCCACTTAATAAAATTAAACCAATTAACTTTTCAATTGAATCCATTATTCACTTCCTTTAATTCATCAACTAAATGAATAACCACCTTTTCCATTATTCTTAACGGTATACATGGCTTCATCAGAATTTTTTACTAGTGTATCAAAATTTTCACCATCTTTTGGGTAAATTGCTATACCAATAGAAGAGCCAACGTTACATATATTTCCTTGAATAGTCATTGATTCATTAATGGCAATTTGTATTTTTTCAATAATTCTTTCTACTGATGCTTTTGAATGGGTATTGCGTAGTATAATTGTGAATTCATCTCCACCCATTCGGGCAACTAAATCAGATTTTCGTAAGACGCCTCTTAACTTTTTGGCCGTTATTTTTAATACTTCATCGCCAATATCATGTCCATAGAGATCATTAATTTTCTTAAAACCATCTAGATCAATAAATAAGAAGGCAAATGAGGTTTTTTCCCTCTCATGTTCTAAAATAACTTGTTTAGCCTCTTCTACAAATAATCTTCTATTTGGTAGTTCCGTTAACAGATCATAATTTGCACTTTTTAATAATTTTTTTTCTAAAGCTTTACGTTCCGTAATATCTACTGAAGAACCAACAATAAACTGAAAATCCTTTTTTCCTAAACTAGGTGTTAGAGTCGTTAACCACACACGTCTACCACGTGGAAGATCTAATACTTCTTCATAGGTAATTGATTCTTTTTTATCTATACATTTTTGATAATGTTGTATTACTTCTTGACTTGTTGCTTCTCCTAGCAGTGCTTGTGGTGTCTTATTTCTAACCATTTCTAAAGAAATACCTGTTTTTTCCTGATGGTATTTATTCGTACGGATAAATTTAAATTGTTCCTTCCCAAGGACTTCAATCAGAAACATAGCATTTTGTGCACTGTTAAATACTTTTTCGTATTCATTAGAAATTTTTTGAATTTTTTCTTCTGCTTTCTTTTGTTCAGTAATATCTACGTGGGCGCCAAGCATTCGAATAGCTTTTCCTTCATTGTTTCTAATAGCTAAACCTCTACACCTAATCCATACTGTTGAACCATCTTTATGCCGATATCTCACCACTTGGTCAAAGGGGTGTTCTGAATTCTCACAATGTAAATTAAAGTTATTCATTACTGACGGTAAATCTTCTTTAAAAATTATTTCTTGCCATGCACTTGGTGAATGAATTTTATTTTTATAATCATAGCCTAAAGTTTCCCATAATTCTGGACTCAACCATTCATTTGATTCTTTTTCTAGATCCCAATACCACATACCGTCTAAAGCAGCTTTTTGTATAAAATCAAAAATCTGTGATTCTCTCTTCACTAAAGTATATAATTCTTCTTTCAAATAATTTATTCTCATAATTTGTTATCTCCTAAACTATTAAAACTTCAACACTTTCATTATATCTTATTTACTAAAAAAATAAAACGCCTTTCAATAGATATATTTCTTTTTCTATTAAAGATTTATTTCAAACTACCGATAGTACTATTAAACTAGGTGAATTGAAAGGTGGTGATTTATGATTTCTATTGGTGATATGAATGTATCGAAGTATAATTCTACCCAGCAACTAAAAGTACAAGAAAATAAGAACTTTACTCAAATAAAATACCAGGAAAAAACGCAGAAAACAACTTTCAGTGGAAAAATTGATTTTAAAGACTTTGAAAAAATTAGAGAAAAATCAGAAAATGATATTGAAGCCTTTGAAAAATTTATAAATAAGATTTTTTCATACCAAGGATCTTATACTTCTAGAAGAACGACAAGTATTAAATCAGTACATATTAAAATCAAAAGTGAATCTGTTGAAGGTGCTGAAGCAACAGAAGAACCAAGTCAAGAGATTACAGGTTATTGGGGGGCAGAGGAAACCTCACAAAGAATTTTAGATTTTGCTAAAAAAATATCAGGTAATAACCCTGAAAAATTTGATCTATTAATTGATGCTTTTAAAAATGGCTTTGAAGAAGCGAAAAAAGCTTTCGGTGGTACGCTACCAGAAGTAAGTCATAAAACCTATGATTTAGTTATGGAAGGTTTTGATCAGATGAAAGCAGATGCAAATATTTCAGAAGAATAAAATACTACCCTATAATTAATTAGGGTAGTATTTTATTTCAATTTACTTATTTTATAATTTTCTTTCCACCCATATATGGCTGTAATACTTCCGGTACAGTAATGCTACCATCAGCATTTTGATAATTTTCCATAATGGCTGCAACAGTTCTGCCAACAGCTAAACCTGAGCCATTGAGTGTATGCAAGTAATCAACATTATTATCATCTGCTCTTCTATATCTTAAATTCGCACGTCTTGCTTGGTAATCTCTAAAATTAGAACAAGAAGAGATTTCTAAGTAATCATCATAACTTGGCATCCAAACTTCAATATCATAGGTTTTTGCTGAAGAAAAACCTAAATCTCCACCACATAATTGAACGACACGATAAGGTAATTTTAACTGTTTTAAGACCTCTTCAGCATTTAATAAAAGACTTTCTAATTCTTTTTCAGAATCTTCCGGCTTAGAGAACTTTACCAATTCAACTTTATTAAATTGATGCTGTCGAATCAGACCTCTTGTATCTCTTCCAGCTGATCCAGCCTCTTTTCTAAAACATGGCGTATAGGCCGTATGATAAATTGGCAACATATCTTCGTCTAATATTTCTCCACCATATAAATTTGTCAAAGGTACTTCGGCTGTTGGTATTAAAAACATATCCTTTGATGGCACATGAAACATATCATTTTCAAATTTAGGCAATTGACCGGTACCAATCATTGCATCTCTATTAACCATAAACGGGGGTATAACTTCATTATAACCATGGTTTTCTGTATGAAGATCTAACATAAAGTTCAATACACTTCGTTCTAATCTTGCACCTAAATTTTTCATTACAGAAAAACGTGCCCCTGCTATTTTTCCTGCTCTTTCAAAATCGATAATATCTAAATCTTCCCCAAGGTCCCAATGGGCTTTTATATCAAAATCAAAAGTTGTTGGTTCCCCTTCTGTTTTAATTAATATATTATCTTCATCAGAATCACCCTTAGGTGTTGATAAGTCAGGTGTATTTGGTATTTCTAATAATAACTCATAAATTTTATCTTCTATTTCACTTACGTCACTGGTCATGTCTTTTACTTTCTGAGATAACTTACTCATCTCTTCTATTATATGACTAGCATCTTTACCTTGTTTTTTTAATTCAGGGATTTCCTTTGATTTAACTTTTTGCTCATGACGTAAACCCTCTGAAACAGATAGAATTTCTTTTCTTTGATCATCTAAATCAATAATTTTCTTTAAGTCATAATTAAGTCCTCTTAATTGTAGTAATTGACTCACTTCTTCATAATCTTCTCGTATTCTTCTAATATCTAACATAAATCCTCCTTTTCAAAAAATAAAAAAACTCACATCCATAATAGGACGAGAGCATTCCCGTGTTGCCACCTAATTTAACATATAAGTTCACTTTAGAGCACTTTAACGGATGCAAGGCGTTTAAGATTAATTAAACTAGCGGAGTTAGATTCAATTTTTTTCTATACTAATTCCCAGCAACCATTAGCTCTCTAAAATAGTAAAAAAATCTACTTGTCTCCTACTTATTATTAAACAAAATATATCATAAGTTAATAAAAAATACAAACTATATTTTTTTCTTAAGCAAATTAAATAATTTTCGTTCGGCTTCTTCAACTTCACCTTTTATATTTTTTAACTTAATTCCAGTTAATCTTGCAATCCTTCTTAAAGAAGTTGGTTCAGAATCAATTCCATATCTTAACTTAATTAACTTCAACTCATGATCTGATAATAGTTCTTCTTCAATAATATAATTTAATTCATCAACAATAAATTTTTTGGTTAATTGAACAACATCATTCATATAACTCTTCCTTTACAATATTTATTAAAAATTTTCTTTGATAATTCAATTTTTTCCTCTTTGCCTGACCCAATAATTAGGATTTCTTGTGGATGATCAGCTGTATTATTTAAATTATTTTTAATTAATCGATTGGTTAAATTCTTAATTGTACCTCTATTCCCATCAAATATACGGATCTGATCATTATATTTTTCTCTTAAATAGTCTTTTATGAAAACAAAATGTGTACAGCCTAAAACAATAGATTCGATTGAATCTATTGTTGGTATGCATTTATTTATTATTTGCTCTAAAGACATTTGATCAAAATCTACTGTTTCAATTTTCTCAACTAAAGGAGAACAAGGCACTTTTATAATTTTATTTCTATTTTCAAATCTATTGATCAACTGATTAAACTTTTGTTCTTTAAGGGTCATTTCTGTTGCCATGACAGCTATTTGTTTACCTTTATTGAACTGTATTGCTGGTTTAACAGCTGGTTCCATTCCAATAATTGGAACACTGTACTTCTTTCTTAAACTTGTAACAGCAGCACTGGTTGCAGTATTACATGCAATAACAATGGCTTTTACATTGTACTGATCGATTAATATTTCACAAATATTTTCAGATAATTTTAATACTTCTTTTTTTGTTTTAATACCATAAGGGGCATTTTCAAAATCACCATAATAAACAAAACTTTCTTTAGGCAACAGTTTCATAGCATCAGCTAAAACTGTTAAACCGCCCATACCCGAATCAAATATTCCAATCATTTTTTCACTCCATACTGTTTCTAATCATTGCTATTTAATAATTGATAAACGTTTTTTTGAGCTGAAACAATATGTTTAGAAATAGCTGTTTTAGCAGCTTCTTTATCATGATTCTTAAAAGCTTCTAAAATACCTCTATGCTCTGCTAGAGCAATTTCTAATCGACCTTTAGTTTTCAATGATTCTAACCGTGTTGACTTAATAAAAATTTGAAAATCTTTTAATATATGTTCTAAATATCGACTTTTTGTGCAAGCATATATTTTCTCATGAAATTGAGTATTCAATTCAAAGATTTTTGCTGAATCGTTTTTCATCGTAAAAAATTCCATTAAGTCATAAATATCTGTTAGTTCTTTTAAATCCTCCGGGGTCATACGTTCAACAGCTAATTCTGCCGCAATACTTTCGATAGAAATTCTAACTGAATATATATCATAAATATCTTGATCAGATAAACCTTTAACGATAACACCTCTATTAGGAATACTCTCTACTAAACCATCTAATTCTAATTGTTTTAGAGCTTCTCTAACAGGGGTCCGACTGACACCTAATTCATCTGCTAATTTAGACTCTACTAGTTTATCACCTAAAGTATAAACGTCATTTAATATATCATCTCGAACTTTTTCAAAAATTAAATTCGTTAGAGATTTTTTGTTTTTATTACCATCATCTATGATACTCATATAATTCCTTTCATCCCATAATCACTCCGTCAATAACATTTTATATAACATTTAAAAATGTGTCAATAAAATATTACTTGATTATTGACCTCTTGTTATCTATTATTGTAACATATCTAGCAGAGGATTAAACACAAAAAAAATATTTTTAAATAAAAAAATTAACAATAGTTACTATTGTTAATCATTTATATATAATCATTTGGCAAAGTCTTATCCTCCCAGGGGGTTGCCCTCCCAAGTACTTTTAGCGCTAAGAAGCTTTACTTCTGTGTTCGAGATGGGTACAGGTGTTACCTTCTTGCTGTATTCACCAAATGCGTTATGAAATTTTTTCATCTGGCAGCGTCCTATCCTCCCAGGGGGTTGCCCTCCCAAGTACTTTCAGCGCTAAGAAGCTTTACTTCTGTGTTCGAGATGGGTACAGGTGTTACCTTCTTGCTATAGCCACCAGATGCTTTTTTACTTGAATGTTTGAACACTCAAAATTACACACAATAGTTAGTTTAAAAACAAGTTACTTCTTTGATCAAGTCCTCGATTGATTAGTATCTGTCAGCTCAATACATTACTGCACTTTCACCTCAGACCTATCGACCAGTTGGTCTAACTGGA
>DATFJG010000157.1:0-10306 GCA_035269305.1 Clostridia bacterium | reverse complement strand
AAATATTTTTGGAGAAACTTTTAAGATGCCAAAAACTTTAAAATATGAGTATGTGGCAGCTACGATTTGCACTGATTCACACATGATTAGAATATATGATAATCAATGGAAAAGCCTTTTTACAATACCTTATAAGTTACCGGTTGATTAAACTGTAACCTATGTTCTGAACTTTAATAGTCATTAAAATGTCGAAATAACTAGTTATTTCTGTAACCCAAGTTCTGAACCCTATAAACCATTAAAAGAGTGTAACCTATGTTCTGAACTTCAACATATAGTATTTAATATTAATTTTCTTATTTACATTTAGGACATTTGTCCTATCATATAATCTTTAGTTCTTAGGTTTATATCTATTTGAAGGGTTAACCCTTCAAAAAAATTTTAAATGAAAATCATTTTTTGTTTTCATGCTGTATTACTTAGAATATATCTGTTAATCATAATAGAGGTTTGGTTTAAGTCATTTATTTTTAATCTATATAAATCAATACAGTTAAGATAAATATTACTATTGAAACTAAAGTGCTTAATGAGAGTGTATTATATATGTATTTGCGTGAATAAAGATCCCTTTCTTTGATAAAGAGTGGGATAATAAATGGAGGTGGCATTATTAGCATAGTCATTAGTGCCATATTATAAATACTTCCTAGATTTAACCATTGTGTAAAGACCAACCTGTTTATAAGCAATGCCAAAGGAATCAAGATAACAAGCCTTATAGATATTATTTTAACTGGAAGAGCTACATTATGTGTTTTAAATTCCATCTCATAACCGATAATGATTAAAATTAGGGGAACGGTTAAACCAGCTATCATTTCGAGGGTCTTCATAAATGACAGAGCTAGATAACTGCTTTCCCTTACTGCTCCTATGCCTGTTATATTAGCAACTATTCCCAGTAAGATAGCAATAATCACAGGAGATGAAACAAATGATTTAAATAGTTTGTAGGGGCTTACTTTTTTACTTTCCTGTCTTAATTTAAAAAGGATACCCAATAGTATAAACCAGATGAATATCTCATGACCGATATCAATAATACCGATATATTTAACATTTTCAGCACCGTAGATTGCAGTAAAAAGAGGTATTCCAATCATACCCATTTCAAAACCGGTAAACATTAGTTTTAGATATGGGTCCTCTTCTCTTAGAAATGGGCTAACCTTTTTGCCAATAAAAAGCATAAACAGATTAATTAAAACAACCAGGATAATTATTACCAGGTATTCCCTTCTGAATTCAATATCTAAAAAAGCTGTAAACAAAAGGGCAGGAAGAGTTATATTTAGGATGAAGTTTTTTATCTCTGAAATCGTATTTTTATTCAAAAAGTTTCTTTTTTTAAATATATAGCCCATTATCAAAAGAATAAGCAGAGGAATTACCTTGGGCATTATGGTCAAATATCCGGTAAACATATGTATAACCACCAGTTAAAAGGATTTTTTTCAATGAAGAACTAGCTATAATAAAGTTTTTTAATAAATAGCATTTGTTTTGATGGAGTCTACCATTGTCCAAAAATTCTCTAGTGGGGTATCAAGTTGTACATGGTGAGTGGGACCGATAATTAATCCTCCATCTTTACCAACAGTTTCAATCCTTTCTATTACCTCTGATTTTACATCCCCTGGAGTTCCAAAAGGCAAGGTATACTGTTCATCTATGGTACCCCAGAAACAGAGCTTATCTCCATACATATCTTTTAACTTTACAGGGTCCATTGCTTGAGGTTGAACTGGATTTAATACATCTAGGCCTATTTCGATCAAATCAGGAATGATGGGGTAGATAATACCATCAGAATGATAAGCCACCTTTAATTTTGGATTTATATTCTTTAATTCTGAAATGAATCTTGCCATTTTAGGCTTAAAAAATTTACGCCATAGTTCCGGTGAAATGAGCATTGAATTTTGAGCACCCATATCATCTCCTATCCATATCATATCTACGCCTAAATTGACCAACTTTTTTGCAGCTGTCAAGTGATAGTTAAAAGGAATTTTCAAAATATCATCTGCTAAATCAGGTTTTTCAATAAAATCCATCAACAACCTTTCTAAACCCCTTAAAGCCCAAGCACATTCAAATATAGTAGTAACTGTTACACCTACTATATAATATTGGTTTTTATAAAGATCGATAACTCTTTTCGGTTCTTCATATAGAGAAGTACGGTGAGGGTCTGGACTATTATAGATATCTACATTTTTACTATCGGCAAGAGGATGTCCAACGATTTCGGTATACCTTCCTTCTCCATACTTGGTATTATAATTTATCGATTTCCATTTTATACCCCATTCATCGGTATATGAGTCCTCTTTTTGGTAATATGAATTTGCCCACCCTACTGAGGTTAAAAGCATATCTTCACCAATATATCTTTCGAGAAGATAATCATTACCTCCACCGTGTGGATTATGGTATTCCTTATTATTTTTTATATCTATTTCATTTTTAACCCTTTCTGCAAATTCAGGGGTAAAACTAATCTGCATAGGACATCTATCGGGTTCCTTATGGTCTAATGCCATCAATACACGGTCTCTATGATTCATTTTAATTCTCCTCGTATAACATAGTTAGAGTTTTTAATTAAAATCACTTAAAAAGTAAAGATGAATATAGAATTTTTTTATAATATTGGTTTCATATATTTATACTAACTGTCATCAAAATTGTTTAATAAAATTAATAAATTCATTAAGGTTACGTATTCATTTCATAGCTATTATTTACTTTAGTTTAAATAATTATGCAAAACAATATTTGAAGAACATAGGTAATTTTTCTAATGTTACATTTATCTCAATTTGTTAAAAAATAAATTATTTTTTAAATTTGTTTTTGATATTTTGATCTATTACTTTATATTCAATGTTTATCATATTTTTTCTTTTAGCCAAATTTCATAATGAAATACTGCTGGAGAAAATTTTAGTCCAGCAGTATTTATAAATAAATAAAAAAAGTACTATTTTTAAGTTCATAACAGTTTAAAAATCAATTATTGATCTTGTAGTATATATCATTTAATTTTAAGTTTTCTTTAAATTCATCGAATACTGTATTTTCATCGATTTGCAGATACTCTATATCTGCAATTTCTGCAAATTCTTTCATATAACGTCCGTCAACTGCCAGGCTGAATCCGGTGTGGTGTGCTCCACCGCCATATATCCAAGCCTTAACTGCAGTTTTTAGATCAGGTTTTGGTTTCCAGATAACGCGAGCTACTGGTAATTTAGGTAGTGATTTGTCTGGTTTAATCGCTTTAACATTGTTAACAAGCATTCTGAACCTGTCACCCATATCAACAATAGAGGCGTTAATAGCACTACCAGCTTTACTATCAAAAACAAGTCGGGCTGGATCGTCTTTATTACCAATACTAAGTGGATGAACTTCTAGAGAAGGAGTGTTAGCAGCAATCGTTTCGCAAACTTCCAACATATGTGCTCCTAGAACCTGCATATTACCTTCTTCAAAGTGGTAGGTATAATGTTCCATAAAAGAAGTACCACCTTCAAGTCCCTCAGACATAACCTTCATTGCCCTCACCAGGGCAGCAGTCTTCCAGTCTCCTTCAGCTCCAAAGCCATAACCATCCTTCATTAACCTCTGGACTGCTAGACCAGGTAGTTGTTTAAGTCCATGTAATGTTTCAAAATTTGTTGTAAATCCTTTGAAATTGCCATCTTCTAGAAATGCTCTGATCCCAAGTTCGATTTGAACAGAATTTTTAATAGCTTGAATGGTTTTTTTGTTTAACTTTTGTTTGATTTTGTACTTGTCTTTAAGGTTTATATATTCTTTATCAACATTTTTAGGATTAACATCTTTTACATATTTGACTAGTTCCCCGATCCCATATCCATTTACTGAATATCCGAATTTTATTTCTGCTTCAACTTTGTCTCCTTCAGTAACTGCTACATCCTTCATATTATCTCCGAAGCGTGCAAATTTAGCACCCTGGGAATCGTTCCAGGCTGCAGCAACTCTAGTCCATATTTTTAATTCTTCAATGACCTCTTTGTCTTGCCAGTGTCCTACTATAATCTTTCTCTTTAATTTTAGACGAGAAACTATATGACCATATTCTCTTCCACCATGGGCGGATTGATTGGTATTCATAAAATTCATATCTATGTCAGCCCAGGGTATCTTTTTATTATATTGAGTATGAAGGTGAACCAGTGGTTTGTTAAGAATCTTTAAACCATTAATCCACATTTTGGCTGGTGAAAAAGTATGCATCCAGGTTATTAATCCGATACAACTTTCATTACTGTTTGCTTCTAGAAAAGCCTTTTTGATTTTATCTGAACTTGTTAAAACGGACTTAAACTTTATTTCAATAGGTATTTCACTATTTTCATTTAATCCTTTTACTATCTTTTTTGAATTTTCTTTGACCTGTTTTAAGACTTCTTTTCCGTATAATTTTTGGCTACCAGTGAAAAACCATACTTGATAGTTTTTAAATTTATCCAATTTTTCACCCCTTTCAAATATTTTTTACAGAACTTCTTTTTACCAGCTTGGGTCTGAAAACTATATTTTCTCTACATTCAAATTTACCATTATTAATTTGTTCCAGTGTGATCTTTGCCGCTTTTTCTCCCACTTTTTCTTTAGGGTGAGCAACAGATGTTATATTTTCTAAGTTGGCTTGTTTTGAATTGTCAAATCCAACTATGGAAATATCTTCTGGAACTTTGTAAGACAACTCTTGTAAGTGTTTTTTTACAACAATTGCTACCTGATCGTTAAAACAAAATATTGCTGTTGGTCTTGGATCATTTTCAAGAAGTTCTTCAGTGAAATTTTTTATTTCTTTATTGAAATTATCCCTTGACTCAAACTCAGAGTTTAAATACTGTTTTACATAGTTATTATAGATAGGTATGTTATATTCTTTAAGGGCATTTTTGTACCCCTCAAATCTTTCCAAAGCTGGTTTATGAAGACCTTTATATATCATAGAAATATTCTTATGACCCTTTTCTAATAGATATTTGGTTGCAATAAAACCACCATATTGATCGTCAACAGTTATGTTATTAATAGATTCTTCTTCAAACTTGCTGTCAAGAACAGTTACCGGGATGCTATTTTTAACAAATCTTTTCAATAAAGAGATATTAGGGTAATTACGTGCACTTTTAGCTGGTTCTATTATCAAGCCATCTACATTCTTTTTTATAAACTCTTTTAATATTTCCTTTTCTCTTTCATGGTTATCCATAGAGTTACCCAAAAGAATTGAATAACCGTTTTCATAAAGTATCTTATCGACCGAACTTAACATATCTGCAAAGATATAGGCGTGAAGGCTGATACTTATAAAGCCAATATTTTTTGTTGTTTTGTTTGGACTATTTTTATAGAAAGTTCCAACACCCTGTTTTCTGTATAAGATACCTTCCTGTCTTAATATATTAAAGGCTTTTCTTACTGTATGACGACTGACATCGTATTTTTTTGAGAGTTCATTTTCGGTCGGTAATTTATTACCTGGTTTTATTTCACCTCTGTTGATCATATCTTCAATATCATTTTTTATTTTTATGTATTTAGGTAAGTAGTTTTCTGCCATATATAATCACCTTCATAGTTAGTTTTCTAATATTTTTTATATCCTTTATATTATATGTTTAAAATAAGCTTTAAATTATATGGGTAAGAATAATAAAAAATATTATCATAATATATTTATTTTTTCTTTTTAAGTACAGTGTGTAAAGTAACAGCTGCTATAATAAGTAGTCCGTAAATAAATCTAGTCCAGAATCCTGAAAGTCCAGCTGCAACGATACCAGCTTCGAGAGAACCGATTATAAAGGCACCTATTACAGTACCTAAGATAGTGGCATCTCCACCAAACATTGAAGTCCCACCTACAAAAACAGTAGCCATAGTCATCATTAGATAACCTTCTCCCATTGTGGGCCACCAAGTTCTCATTCTAAAAATATCCATTATACCTGCAAAGGAAGCTAAAACAGCCATCAGGATAAAAGTCATAATCTTAACCTTGTCGACATTTATACCCATCATTTTAGTTGCTTTTTCATTGTCACCTGTGAATAGGATATGTTCCCCAAATTTATGCCTAAATAGTATAAACCAGAGCAAGATAGCCAGACCTATAAACCAATATGATTGTACAGGTAGTCCTAGAAGACTTCCTGCAAATATTTTTTGATAGATGGTATCTCTTAATCCCATTGAATAGGCTCTTCCCTGGGATACAAGATTACTAAAACCTCTGATAAAAAACTGCATACCCAGTGTTGCAATTATGGAAGGAATACCTATTTTGGTAATTAATAGGCCGTTAATAAGTCCTACTATAGCGCCTGTAATTAGACAGCCGATAATAGCAAGAATAACACTACCGGTTGTTTCAAAGATTATAGCAAATACAAAACCGGATATAGCCATAACTGCGGGGAATGAAAGGTCGATTTCACCCAACGCTAAAATCATTGTTAAACCGAGAGCTATAATACCAACAAAAGGAACTGTAGATAAAAATGCTCTATAAATTTGAGGTTTTAAAAAAACAGATGGACTCGTAGCAATAAATAATAATAATACAATAATAGCAATACCGAAAAGAGCTAACTGAGTTTTATATTTAGCAACATTTTTTGAATTTATTAGTTTAGATTTCATCATATCACCTAACCTTCTACCTTAGTGAGTTCGACCATTTCTGTATTAAGTTCTTCAAGAGAAATCTTTTCTCTTTCATATCTTCCAACAATCTTCCCTCTATCAAGTACTACAAACCGATCTGAAACAGGGTAAACGTTTGCTATATTATGAGAGATATAGATACAGGCCTTACCTTTTTCTTTGATTTCACGAATAAAATTAAGTACCTTTTCTACTTCTTGTAAAGAGAGAGCCATTGTAGGCTCATCAAGGATAACTAGATCAGCATTAAAGTGCATTGCTCTACCGATTGCAACACCCTGTTTTTCACCACCGGATAGGGTATGAATACTTGAATCAGGATTGGCCCCGATCCCTGTAAAACCCATCATCTCGCGCATAATTTGATTGGTTTCTTCTTTTTCTTCTTTTACTTTTATAAAACCTAATTTATTAGTCTTTTGTCTACCTAGGAAGATATTACGCCATAATGAATGTTTTTCTGCAAGGGCTTGTTCTTGATAAACGGTCTCTATTCCTATTTCATGGGCTTTTTTAACGGAATAATTTTTGGGGTTTATTTTTTTATCCTTTATGTACATTTCTCCTCCATTAAAAGGATGGAGCCCGGTTATGATCTTGATTAGGGTAGATTTACCAGCACCGTTATCACCCATTAGTCCTACTACTTCATTTTCACCAACTTCGAAATTTATTTTCTTAAGAGCTTCTACACCTCCATAGTGTTTTTGTATATTAATCATTTTTATCAAACTCATAAATAGTTACCTCCTATTTTGTTAGGAATATGTATTTATCTAATTACTAAGTTTAGATAGATGTAGGGACCAATTAAGGTCCCCACATATTTATACTTTAACTTATCTGATTCCTTCTTCTGCCAGTGGAGCAATCATATCAATATTACCGGCGTGAATTAGACCAGCACCAGTATCGATATGAAGTCCTGAGAATCCATACTTTTCTGTGAGATAGATCTGGAATATAGGTAGGAATCCTTGTAAGAAAGGTTGTTGGTCAAGTACTAAGTCGGTATAACCGTTTTTAATACCTTCTGCAGTTGCTGCTGAAAGGTCAAAACCAGCTCCGATTATCTCATCTGGACCTAAACCTGCTGATTCTATATATGTTTGTAAGGAAGAAGTTAGATTTCCGTGATCAGTTACAATTAGATCACAATCAGGATTAGCTTGTAGATAACCAACTATAACTGGGATTCCATTAGAAGCGTCTTTATCAACTTCAGCAGAAATTTCCATATAGTCTACCTCTAGACCAGCACTTTCCAATGCATCTATAACACCTAAGGTTCTTTGTCCACGAGTAGGTTTAGATTTCAAGCCCCAAACTAAGGCTTTATCTCCTTCACCTAGCCCAAATCTATTTACACAGCCTTCACCCAATAACTGTCCGGATGGATATAGTTCCTGTCCAACATAACCGAAACCATCACCCTTGTATTTAGCTTCCAGCTCAGGTAGGGTTGTGTTTTGACTAGTAACAATAATACCTTTACTTACGGCATCTGCAACAAAATCTGAATATGCTTCATCACCGGGGTGACCCATTATTGCAATTCCATCAGGATTTGCTGCAACTGCTTGTTCGAACTGTGTTACCATCTGTTGTGGACTCCATTCTGACCACCTGTAATGAACATTAACTCGGTCACCAAGAATTTCCTCTGCTTTCAAAGCACCATTATAGACAACAGTAGCAAAAGTTCCGCCCGGACTTCCACCTGGGAAGAAGTATATTTCTACAGGATCATCTTCTTCGGCAGCAATTGCCGGGATAGCCATAAGACTGATTAACAATACAACTGCTAATAAGGTAATACTAACTTTTTTAAACATTAATTAAACCTCCCTTTTTTATTAGAAATCTTTAATACTACTAACTTTAAAATAGATTTTAAAGCTAAAACTACACCCCCTTTTTAATTGCTAGCCCAATCTTCTTTAACTGATAAAAAGTATTTGATAGATTAGTATGCACTGAATTTTGTATGGTTGTACATACAAATACGGCTAAAAAAATATATTCTATTTTTAGTATTATAGGATTAAGTTTAAAATCCTCTTAAAAAAACATATTATTATGAAAATTAGTAATATTAATAAATTAGTTGTTGGTTATTTGTTAATATTTCCAGCAATTTTTTAATGTATTGAACATTTCTTTAATATTTTCAGGTGGAACGAAGTTTTGTATATTATGTACTGATGCAAATACGAAGCCACCTCCAGAAGCAAGATCATCAACTCGTCTTTTTACTTCTTCACTTACTTCTTTTTTACTGCCAAATGGTAAGATCTTCTGAGAATTTACGCCTCCACCCCAGAATGTAATATCACGACCATATTCTTTTTTAAGTTCAGCTGTAGCCATACCTTTAGCCGAGACCTGTATTGGATTTAATATATCTACACCGATATCAATGAAATCGGGAATAAACTTTGAACTAGCTCCACAGGTATGGAGAAATATTTTAGCTTCACTTTTTTTATGTATTAGATCGAATAGTCTCTTTTGTCTTGGTTTAATGTACTTTTTATAAAAACTAGGTCTTATCATTGGACCATTTTGCATTCCAACATCATCCCAATAAGCATAGACATCAATATATTTCCCAACTTCTTCGAGAAAATTATCTGTTGCTTTTATATAAAGCTGTGTCATCTTTTCCATGATTGCTTCTGCAAATTTAAGATTACTTGCAGTTGACATTAAAAATTCTTCCATTCCTCTTATTCTGGCAGGATGTTCAAATATACCTCCACCAAAGAGGGGTGAACCTACAATTGCATATTCAGTGTTTTCATAAAGGTCTATCGCTTTTTCTTTTATACCTTTCATTCGGGCTGGATCATTGGGATCAGGCCAGTCCATCTTTTCTAAAGCTTTTAGTGTTGATTCTTTGATAGGAAATTCTCGATAGTCATAATAATATCCGTTTTTAGGACGGTAAAGTTTTGCTCCCCATTGATCAATAAAAGTATAGTAGTTACCCTCTTCTTTTATCTTTAACTCCCAAGTAGAGGGAGGATTGGTTATCAGGGGAACGGCATCTACCTGTACCCAATCTAATAATCTTTGGTCTAAATACGGTAACTGTTGGACAACATCCATTATCTCAACATCTTCTTCTTTAATTTCAAGACCGAGATGATCCATTAAATCAAGATATGCTCCCTTACAGATTGAAGTTACAATAGTTGAACCGAGGTCCACTGGAATTTGATCTGGTTCGGTGTGGTTCAGTGCAGCATTTATCCTTTCTCGTGAAGTCATTGCCATTTAATTTCACCTCATAAGTTTATTCATGGTTTTTTTAGAACATATTTGTCTGGTTGTACAGACAAATATATCGAAAAAATATATTTACTAACTATTTATTTACTTAAAGACTGATGCCAAAATTCCTTCAAAAAAAAGAAATATTTTAGAAAATTAGTATTTTTTTAAATCTTATAATTAATTATATTAGTTAACAATCATAGTAATTATTAATTATCTTTTCGGTCAATTGTTCTAATTTACCTATTTGTTTTAAAAATGTAGTAATAGTATATCTGGGTCTGATTTCAAAACCATA
>DATFJG010000156.1:0-20634 GCA_035269305.1 Clostridia bacterium | reverse complement strand
CTTCTGCTTTACCTTCTGCAGCAGATGTAATGGCTCTTCTTACAAATGACATAAAGTTATCATCATATTTGTAAATTGTAACACCAATACTCGGCATTTCATCTGATGCTTCTTCCATTGTTTCTTCGTTTTCTTCAGCTGCAGGCTCATCTGTTTCAGTTGCGCCACAACCAACTACAGAAAGTACCATTACTAAAGCTAATAATAAAACTAAAAACTTCTTCAAATAAATCATCCCCTTTTTTCTTATACTAAATTTCTATATAGAACTAGATACTTCACTTCTCTAGATCTATTTTGTTAGAACCATTGCCTACATCTGCGATGTAGATCGATGGTTTATAACCAAATTTTTCTTTGTAATGCTTAGTCAGTTCTTCACCAACAGCTTTCATTACACTTTCATTAATGATACTTACAACACACCCACCAAATCCAGCGCCAGTCATCCTAGCACCTAAAACACCTTCAGATGCTTGTAGGTATTCAGCAATATAATCCAACTCATTACAAGAAACTTCATAATCTTCCTTTAAAGATTTATGCGAGCCATTAATACACTCACCAAACTCATTTAGATCATCCCTTATTAATGCATTATGTGCTTTTTCAGTTCTTAGATTTTCAGTAATAACATGCTTGGCTCTTTTTCGATTCGTTTCATTTTTAATGAGTTCTTTTGAGGCTTCAAAATCATCCATTGTTAGTTGATTGATAATTTTCTTATTGCTATTTTCTAAAATGATTTCAAGTGCTTCTGTACTCTCAGTTCTTCTTTCATTATACTTTGACTCTGATAGTTTTCTTTGCTTATTAGAGTTAATGATCATAATTTTATTGTCTTTTAAATGTAACGGAACATATTCATGTTCAACTTTTTCGCAGTCAAGTAAAATTGCGTTATCATTTTTACCAAATGCAACGGCATATTGGTCCATAATCCCACAGTTCACTCCAATGTAATCGTTTTCCACAGCCTGAGCTATAAGAACCATCTCTTTAGTGGTTAGTTGTAAATTGAATAAATCTTTCAATCCTTCTAGTAAAACGATTTCCAGTGACGCAGATGATGATAAACCAGCACCATTAGGTATATTTCCATTTAATAACAAGTCAAACCCTTCATTGACTTCATAGCCTCTGCTTTTAAGTATTTTTATGACACCTTTCACATAACTAAACCAGTCATCAGAAAAATCTCTTTCTAAGTGGTCAAGAGTTCCAGTAATCATACCTTCGTCTACAAAATTCATTGAATAACCATTAATCATTTGATCATCTCGTTTAGCCATTAGCATATATGTACCATAGTTAATAGCACTAGGTAATACAAAACCGCCATGATAATCTACATGACCACCAATCAAATTGACTCTACCAGGAGCAAAATAACCATTTACCTTCAAATGAGAGTCAAAAACTTTCTTAAATTCATCTACTAAATTATTTAAATTCATTTATAATACCCTTTCTCAATTGTTTATATTCTAATTTTACATAAGTATTACTAAAAAGTCAAATAATTTTAGTAAATTTTTACTAAAAGTACCCCCTCATTTGAACTAACTATATAGTATCAGTTGAGCAAACGAAAATATTGTCACCATTCTTACATTTTTAGCGGAATCGTTTTCCTATGTTATAAATACGCATTTCTTATAAATAAAAAGAAGATTTAGCATTATTTCAACTAAACCTTCAAATTATTGTCCTTAAAATGTCCATAGTTTCTAAATTTCTCCCGACGCAGCCTACTTAATTCCTCTTTTTTAATATTACTATAAGCAGCCATTTGGGCTATTATTTTTTCTTTAAGTGTAATTCCTAATAACTCATAATTCAAATGGGCACCTTCATCTGGTTCTTTGATTACTTCATCTATAAGACCGAGATTTAGTAAATCTCCTGGCGTAATTTTCATCATTTCACTGGCTTCTTTAGCCTTAGCAGAATCTTTTAGTAAAATAGAACTAAAACCTTCAGGTGAAATCACAGAATAGATTGAATGTTCAAGCATCCATACGTCATTGGCTACAGCAAGTCCTAAAGCACCACCAGAACCACCTTCACCAATAATGATTGATAATATAGGAACCTCTAAATCCATCATTTCAAATAAATTTCTTGCAATGGCTTCACTTTGTCCTCTTTCTTCAGCTTCCAAACCACAATATGCTCCAGGTGTATCTATAAAATTAATGATGGGTCGATTAAATTTTTCAGCTTGCTTCATTAAACGTAAGGCTTTTCTATAGCCTTCTGGATGAGCCATCCCAAAATTTCTTTTAATATTTTCTTCTGTATCTTTGCCTTTTTGGTGGCCAATAATTGTTACCGGCGATTCTTTAATTATACCTATACCACCAATGATGGCAGGATCATCCTTATAATAACGATCCCCATGTAGTTCAATAAAATCATCACAAATTAGTTCAATTATATCCTTTGTTCTTGGTCGATTACTGTGTCTTGCTAAAGCAACACATGCCCATGCAGTTTTACTATTATTCATTATATCCCCACCTGATGAATTCTTAAAAGTCTACTTATAAAACTTTTCATATTTTTTCTTTTAACAATTTGATCAACAAAACCATGTTCAAGCAAATATTCTGAGCGTTGAAATCCCTTTGGTAACTCGGATTTTATGGTCTGTTTTATAACTCTTGGGCCAGCAAATCCAATAAGTGCTTTTGGCTCTGCGAGTATAATATCTCCCAACATGGCAAAACTAGCAGAAACGCCTCCAGTTGTAGGATCTGTTAATATCGTAATATACAAATTGCCTTGGTTGCTATGGCTTTTTAGAGCACTACTAATCTTGGCCATTTGCATTAAAGAGAAAACACCTTCTTGCATACGTGCACCACCGGATGCAGTAAAAATAATAATTGGTAAATCTTTATCCGTTGCTAGTTCTATTAACCGTGTTAGTTTTTCTCCTAATGCAGAACCCATTGAACCCATCATGAAGTAAGGGTTCATGCATGCGATTGCTATTGCCATACCATTAACCTTTCCTATCCCTGTTACAATAGCAGTTTTTTCATTACTTCTATTTTGATAGCTCCTTATTTTCTTTTCATAGCCTTCAAAACCAATAGGATTGGATGACTCTACAGCTGTAAAATACTCTTGAAAAGAATCATTATCTATAAGCAAATTAATACGTTCCCGTGGATTTAAACGATGATAACTACCACATTTAGGACAGACTTTCTCATTTTTAATCAAATCTTCTTTAAAAATAATATCCCCACAAAATTTACATTTATCATACATATCTGCAGAAATATCATTGTATCTTGAAGTTGTTTTAATATTTTTTATTTCAATGGTCTTATGCTTCTTGAAGAGCTTACCAATCATTCTGATCACCTCTATTAATTAAAAACTTTTCAATAAAACTTGTATCATAATTTGAATTAACGAAGTTCTTATCTTCCATTATTTCAAAAAGAAAAGATGTATTTAGTTTAATCCCCTCAATAGTCATCTCTCCTAAAGCACCTTTCATCTTATTAATTGCTTCTTGTCGGTTATCTCCGTGTACAATTATTTTAGTAATCATGGAGTCGTAAATCGGTGAAATCAGGTAACCATTATATATAAAACTATCTATTCTGATACCATTCCCCCCTGGAAGATTGACTATAGTTACTTTCCCTGGAGATGGTACAAAGTTATTTGAGGGATCCTCAGCATTCACACGACATTCAATGGCATGACCCGAAAATTTTATTTTCTCTTGAGAATACTCTCTATTGATACCATTGGCGATTAGAATTTGTTCTTTGATTAAATCTATCCCGGTAATCATCTCTGTTACTGGGTGCTCGACTTGAATCCGGGTATTCATCTCTATAAAGTAGAACTTCTTATTTTTATCTAATAAGAATTCAATAGTCCCGGCATTTGTATAACCAATTGTTTGAGCTGCTTGTACAGCTATACTGCCCATTTCTTCTCTTAACTGATCGTCTATTATCTTAGATGGACTTTCTTCAATGACTTTTTGATGGTTCCTCTGAATACTACAATCTCTCTCCCCTAAATGAATAACATTTCCATGCTGATCAGCTAGTATTTGAAATTCTACATGCCTTGGCTTTTCAATCAATTTTTCAATATATACTCGATCATCTCCAAAAGCATTCAAAGCTTCTTGTTTTGCTGTATTATATGCTTTTTGAAAATTATTTTCATCTTCTGCAATGCGCATGCCTTTACCACCGCCACCAGCAGAAGCCTTGATTAACACAGGAAAGCCAATGCGTTTAGATTCTTTTAATCCTTCATCAAAAGTCTCAATGACAGATGTTCCTGGAACTATTGGAACATTTGCTTTGGCCATCATCTCTCTAGCTGAAGATTTATTACCCATTAAATCAATTAGTTTTGCTTTTGGTCCTATAAAAATAATATTGCTAGATTCACATACCTGAGAAAATCTAGAATTTTCAGATAAAAAACCATACCCTGGATGTATTGCATCGCAATTGTACAATTTTGCTGTAGTGATAATTCTCGGGATATTCAAATAAGAATCAGAAAGTTTATTACTACCGATACATACACTTATATCTGCTAACTTGACATGCAAAGATTCACAATCATTCTTCGCATAAACTGCCACTGTTTCAATATCCAGCTCTCTACATGCTCTAATAATTCTAACAGCTATTTCTCCTCTATTGGCAACTAATATTCTTTTAATCATCTAATCACTACTCTATTATAAATAGTTCTTGATCATACTCTACTATATCTTCATTAGACACTAGAATTTTCTTAATCTTACAATCTTCTTTGGCAACAATTTCATTCATCACTTTCATTGCTTCAATGATGCATAAAACTTGTCCTTTCTTTACTTGCTGTCCTTCTTTTACAAATGCATCCTCATTGGGACTTGATGCTTCATAAAAAACACCGACGAGGGGGGAATTTATTGTATTTGCTTCAATTTTCTCAATATCATTTTCTTGATTCAGTTGATTATGATCTTCTATCACTTCTTTATTAATCTGACTATTGGTATCAATTTTTCTACCAGTTTTAACAATTTCCATTTCTATATCATTATTTTTAAATCTAAACTTCTCAATATTTGACTGATTAATTGTCTTAACCAATGATTGTATTTCTTCTAATTTCATACTTTTCCTCCTTAAAATATTAACTAACGCCTTTATTGTAATAAAATTAACAAGTATTGTCAATAGGTATTATAACCTGGTACTAATTATATTATCCATTTTGTCTTTTTTTCTTATAAATAATACTTATTGAAAAAAACATTTATTTTTGACCTTACATAGTATATACTTAAGTTGTACACAAGGAGGTAAAATGCATAGATTTTATAGTAGTCTCTATGAAGAGATTGGAAATGATCAGGAGTTATTAGAAGAATTAATTTCAGATTTTATTACAATTTATGAAGATAATATTCATGAATTGTCTCAATCAATTGATAATATTAATTATAAAGATATTTCATTTATTGCACACAAACTAAAAGGTTCTTCTATGAACTTTAATATGCCTAAGTTCACAAAAGCCGCTCAAGAACTTGAAGATATTGGAAAAGGAGAGTTAGATAAAGATCTTCAAAAACCATTTGATTCAATGAAAGAAGCCTTTGAGGCGTTTGTTCAAGCAAAAGACGAGTTATAAAATTATACTATTTGATGTATTTCTCATGTGTTCTTACCTTAAATGTAAGAACATTTTTTATTGCAATAAAAAAACGCCAATCAATAAGATTAACGTTTTTTTGTAATTTATTTCTTAATCAAAGATTAAATGTTCTCCATCATAATCTACATTTACTTCGGAGCCATCCTCATAGATTCCTTTTAAGTACTTCTCTGCTATTTCATCTTCTATATTTTTTTGAATAACCCTTCTTAAAGGTCTTGCACCATACTTTAAACTATAACCCTCTTCTAGAATATATTCAACCACTTCATCAGTAATCTTTAATGTCATATCTTTATCAGACATCTCTTCATTTACTTCTTCAATCATTAATTTAATAATTTCTCTTAATTCATCCTTACCTAATCGATTGAAAATTACTCGTTCATCAACTCTATTTAAGAATTCAGGTCTGAAAATCTTCTTAAGAGCCGAATCAACACTTTGTCGCATACTATTATCTGTTTGATTTCCAAAACCAACAGCAGTTTTATGATCAGTACCAGCATTTGACGTCATAATAATAATTGAATTCTCAAAGAAAACTGTTCTCCCCTGACTATCCGTTAATCGTCCATCTTCTAATATCTGTAAAAGCATGTTGAATACATCATGATGGGCCTTTTCAATTTCATCTAATAGAATAACTGAATAAGGTTTTCTTCTAACTTTTTCAGTTAACTGTCCACCTTGGTCATGTCCAATATATCCTGGAGGTGCACCAATTAATTTAGAAACTGTATGCTTTTCCATATATTCAGACATATCTATTCTTATCATAGCATCTTCATTGCCAAATAACTCTTCAGCTAAAGTTCTAGCCAGCTCAGTTTTACCTACGCCAGTTGGCCCTACGAATATAAAAGACGCTGGCTTTCGCTTTCGTTTAAAACCAGATCTATTTCTTCTAACGGTTTTAGCTAATGACTGTATTGCTTTTTCTTGTCCCACGACACGTTTTTTAAGCCGATCTTCTAAAGCTAATAGTTTAATGGCTTCTGCTTCATTAATCTTTTGTACAGGAATATTAGTCCATGCTTCAATTACATATGCAATATCTTCTTCCGTAATTTCAACATGATCTAACTCTTCTTTCAATGCATCTATTTCTTGAACAATTGTATAACTTTCCATCTTTAACTCTGCAGATTTTTGGTAATCCTCTTCAGCAGCAGCTTTTTCTCGTTGTTTATTAATTCTAGAAAGTTTATCTTCTAAAACTTTAATTTCAACTAAGCCTTTGTTCTTAAGATTTGCTCTTGAACCGGCTTCATCTATTACATCTATAGCTTTGTCTGGTAAAAACCGATCAGTTATATAGCGTTCAGATAAATAAACTGCTTTTTCTATAACATCTTTATCAATCTTTACTTTATGATAAGACTCATAGTAATCTTTAATACCTTCTAAAATCTCAACGGTTTCCAAAACAGATGGTTCATCAACTAATACTTTTTGGAATCTTCTCTCTAATGCTGCATCTTTTTCGATATTTTTCCGATATTCTTCTAAAGTAGTTGAGCCTATAATCTGAATCTGACCCTTGGCCAAAGCAGGCTTTAAAATATTGGCAGCATTCATAGAGCCACCTTGTACATCTCCTGTACCAACTAGATTATGGACTTCATCAATAACTAATATAATGTTACCATCTTCTACAACTTCATCAATAATCTTCTTTAAACGACCTTCAAATTGCCCTCTAAATTGAGTACCTGCAACGACAGCCGTTAAATCTAAAAGGTATATTTGTGCGTCATAGATCTTTTCTGGTACTTCTTCTTCAACTATTCTAACTGCTAGTCCTTCTGCAATTGCAGTTTTACCAACACCTGGTTCTCCTATGAGTACAGGGTTGTTTTTACCTCTTCTATTAAGAATTTGTATAACACGGTCAATTTCCTTGTTTCTTCCAACTACTCGATCAACAGCATTGTTTCTTGCCATTTCTGTTAAATTCGTTCCAAAACGATCAAGATTTTTAGTATTAGCACTAAACTTTTTTCCTTTACTTTTTCCGGTTTTTTTGTTTTTATTACTACTTTCAGACGTTTCATTACCTTTAAATAATGAATTAAAGGCATTCATTATTGGACTACTATCATCCCCTTCTCCATCTAAGTTCATCATACCCGGCATCATCGTTTCCATTTGCTCTTTAAAACTATCCATATCCATATCTTCAAACATGTTTTCCATTTGCTTATTCATATTATTAAATTCTTCTGTTGACATACCTGTCTTATTTTTTATTTCTTTTTCTACATCAATTCCATGCTTTTCAGCACAGTCAATACAATATCCTTTAACTTCATTCGTTTTATTTTCAATTTTATTAACAAAAACCACTGCAATTTTTTCGTGGCATTCTGAACACATCATCATAATTATCATCTCCATCTTTTAATCGTATATACATTATAACAAGTTTATCTAACTTGGTCAAAAAACTATAAGGCCAAAATCTACTTTTTAGAAAAATTTAATAAAAAAAACTCCCATATATAAATAATATACAGAAGTCTTTATAAATTAAACACAAAGGATTATTAAGATGCTTTATACAATGTAGAGTAATATCCTTTTTGAGAAAGCAACTCATGATGATTGCCTGATTCGACTATTTTTCCGTTTTTCATTACAAGAATTCGGTCAGCATCAACAATTGTTGAAAGTCTATGAGCAATAATAAAGCTAGTTCGCTCTTTTGTAATGTTGTCAATAGCCCTTTGAATAATAAACTCTGTTTCAGTGTCAATAGATGAAGTCGCTTCATCTAAAATAAATATTTTAGGATTTGCCACAATTGCTCTAGCAAAGGATATCAATTGTTTTTCACCAGTAGATAATAGATTGCCGCCTTCTCCTACATTAGAATCGTATCCATTTTCTTTCTTGATAATAAACTCATGGGCATTGACTAACTTAGCAGCATTGATTACTGCTTCATCTGTCGCATCTAGATTACCATACTTTATGTTCTCTTTAATTGTCCCACTAAACAGATGTGGGTCTTGAAGAACATAGCCAATATTTGAATGTAACCAAGATAAGCTTCTTTTACGGTAGTCTACCTCATCAATTAAGATTTCTCCATGAATTGGCTCGTAGAATCTTGATATTAAATTGATTAATGTACTTTTACCAGCCCCGGTTTCTCCAACAATAGCAATCTTTGAACCAGCTTCAACTCTTAAATTAAAGTTATTCAAAAGCGGTTCATTTTCTGTATAATGAAAAGTAACATTTTTAAACTCTATTACCCCATTGATACTTTCCCAATTTTCATACTTCTTCTCTAGTAAATCACCATACACTGCTTTAACAGCATCTGAATCATCTATTTCGAGTTTTTCATCAATTAAGTTATATACCCGTTCAATACTTGCTTGAGCAGCTTTAAACTCAGCTACAATTCTAGCAATTTCTTGTATGGGTTGGAAAAATTGTTTAGTATAAGTTAAAAACATAACTAAAGTACCGTAAGTTACCGTATTGGCTATTACTCCATTACCACCAAAATAGATAGCTAATGCCATGCCTGCAGAACTGAGTACAACGACTATTGAGAGATAAACAGCTGAAAGTACTGCTGCTTGAATTGAGCGTTCTCTCATATTCCCTGTCGTATCTTTAAAGTCATCCAAGTTAGTATCTTCACTGACTAATACCTTTGTTGCAATGGCACCTGAAATACCCTCAGCTACTTTACCAGTGATTTTAGAATTTAATTTTCTGATCAAGCGATGGGCTACTAGTAATTTATTTTGAAAAAATGTACTAATAAATACTAATACAGGCATCATACATAATACAATTATAGTTAATCGAGCATTTATCGAAAGCATAATAATTAAAACAATCGTCATCATAGAACTTCCCCAAATGAGATCTACAATACCCCAGGTGATTTTCTCACCTATACTACCAATATCGGAAGTAATTCTCGCGATAATCCACCCCTCTGCGTTTTTATCATAGTATGAGAGAGATAAATGTTGAAGTTTATTAAAAGCTTCTTTACGTAAATCATAAACGTATGTTGTCTCGAACTTACCTGCCGCTGCAATGAATGCATAAACAAAGAACGACAGAGAAGCAATTGTCACAATGTATATCATAATAAATACATTAAACATCTCAAAGTTTCTTGCTACAACAAACTCATCAATTGCATATCTATTCAAAATTGGAATAAAAGCCTCCGTTAATGCAGTTAAAAACATCAGAGCAATAATTGTTAACAGTATTTTTTTATATTTTTTCACTGACAAAATCAATTTCTTAATTAGTTCAATATTATATCTTTGTTGTTCCATTTATATCACCTTATTCGATTGTATTTTCCAAATTTTATTATAAAATCCTTCTTTTTCTACTAACTCAGCGTGGTTTCCTGAGTCAACAATTTTTCCTTGATCCAATACTAGGATTTTATCTGTTTCTCTTAAAGTATTAATTCGATGACTTATAATTATAGTCGTTAGTTGATCACTTCGATTTTTCAAAGCGCGCCGAATTTTAATATCCGTTTCCGTATCTACTGCACTTAATGAATCATCAAATATTATGATCGGTGAGTTTTTAATTAAACTCCTAGCGATAGCAATACGTTGTTTTTGACCACCAGATAATGAAACACCTTTTTCTCCCACTAATGTATCATATCCTTCATCAAACTCTAAAATATTGTCATGAATTGCCGCGATGTTTGTCACCTCTTCAATGCTTTTTTGTGTTGCTTTATGGTTCCCAAGCCTTATGTTATCTTTAATAGATTTAGCAAAGAGAAACGGTTCTTGTAAAACTAACCCTAAGTGCTGTCTTATCCACTTCTTATTAATTTTTTCTAACTCAATACCATCAATTGTAATGCTCCCAGCATCATAATCATAAAGTCTTGAAATAAGCTTGATTATGGTTGATTTACCAGATCCAGTACTTCCTAATATACCTACTGTTTCACCCTTATTAATCTTAAAAGACAAATCATTTAAGACAACATCTTCATCAAAGGCAAACCTAACATTTTTAAACTCTATATCTCCTTTGATTTTTGGCTTTATACCAGTATCCTCAGCTTCATCTATATTTTCATCAAATATTTCATTAATTCTCTTTAATGAAACTGAAGCTTTCCCAAAGTCTGTTAGGACTCTTCCCAATTGTCTAACAGGCCACATGAGCATAGTCTCATAGGTCATAAAAGCAACTATAACCCCTATGGTTAATTCACCTTGATAAGCATATTTGACACCAAAAAGTACTACTAGACTGGCTTGTGTATAACATAATAAATCTGATACGCTCCAAAAAATTGCTAATTCTTTAATTAAATAATAAATATCCTTCGAATAGCCATGATTCTTTTTGTCAAATTTATCGATTTCAGTTTTTTCCCGATTGAAGGCTTTCACTACACGTACTCCTGAAAGGTTTTCTTTTAACACCGTTGAGAGTTCAGCTTCTGATTCATCTGCTTTTTTAAATCTCTTTTTCACTTTTAAGAAGTAGAAAAAAGTGAAAGCGATGATCACTGGTACTAGAATTAAACCGACAACTGTTAGTTTAACACTTAAAGATAGCATCAAATAGGTTACTGCAATAAGCATAACTATTACTTTAACCACTTCTACAAATTGTACTGCTAAAAACCGTCTTATGGTTTCAATATCAGAAGTTGATCTTTGTATAAGATCCCCCGAGTCCATATGGCTAAAATATCTGTAAGGCAAATGCTGTATATGATTAAATAAATCATTTTTCAAATTCATAATCACATTTTCAGCAGCATAGGATGCCGCTTTTCCTTTAAAAAATAAAAATAGTCCATGAATTAGGGCAACAAAAATAATTGCAAAACATGCATAAATTAAACGGCCACGGATTAACTGTCCAAACCATTCTAAATCACCATAGGGTTCATCACCTATAAGTGAGTCAATCGAAAATTTAATTATAATTGGGATTAATAATGCAGCTATTTCTGCTATACTTACTGCGATAAAGGCTATAAGATATATTAACTTATACCCTTCAAAATACTTCAATTGTTTCTTTAATTCTTTCATATTCTAAGTTCCTCCTAAATCTGGACATAAAAAAACCATAGGTTATACCTATGGTTAAATGCATATAATTTCCCCTAGGCATAATACACCCATGGAAATTTAAAAATTATTAAATTATAATAATCTTTAAATTAATTTATAGTCCAGGCTGTATTTAAAATGATAGCTTATTTTTTCTTTTCTTGTTCTGTTCATTACATCTGCTCTAACATTAATCATTTTAAAACCTCCTTTATTATTCTACTTATGTTTCATCTACATGTCAATTGTAAACTAATATTAGATGAAAATCAAGTGAATTTTTTATTTTTTTATTCAATATATATTTTTACTCGTGTTCTACCATCATCTGCATCGATTGAAAGGATTTCGCCTTCAATTTCATTATCTATGGCTTCTAATATTATATCAATTTCCGCATTAGAAATCTGAACGCCTTCTATTTTCGAATTCAATTTACTCGCAAAAGATATACCAAGTTTTACTAGTTTAATCGGAATATTTAGATTCACTTTGCTTTCTTTTTCAGCCTCAAAAACTCGAATTTTCAAATACTTTTTACTATAGCTTCTACTTAGAGTACTCACTTCATTATTATTCTCTGTCGAATCATCTACTGCTTCTAATAAATCTGCAGCCTCTTTTGATGTAATTTTACCTTCTTCTAACATTTCAAGTATCTTTTTTCTCTCTGAACTCATAATTGCCTCCTTATTATATTTACACTTTTTTAAAACCCTTTGTACTTAGAACATCCTAACAATGAGCAAATCTCCATTGTTTTGGTTAGTTTTTCGTTTTGAATACTTTCTACTAATTATTGGGCTATTATCTGGATCTATTAAAATCCAAGCTTCTTCTAATGTAATCTTTCCTTCAACTAATTTCTCTAGTATTTTTTTTATTTTCAATTCATACCCCTTCCTATTTCAGAAGTTTGACACCTTCTTCCGGTGTTAATTCACCATTACTTATTTTTTCAAGAATTTCAGCTTTGTTAATGACAGGCTCATTGTGATCATATCCTAAAGCACCCTTTAAGTCTTTCAATTTATTTTTAACTGTTGGATAAGAAATACTAAGATCTTCTTCAATTTTTTTAATGTTTCCTTCATTTTTTATGAAGGTTAAAGCAAAATTCTTTTGTTCATCTGACAACTGGTCAAACTTAGACATTTTGAATTTACCAATAATCTCTGTGGAACAATGATTACATGAAAGTTTGGTAATTGTTAACTCGTGTTGACATACTGGACACATGCCAATCATCTTATTAATACTCACTATTAATCACCTCCTTAAAGAAAGATATCTATTTATGTATAATAATCCCTATGTTCATCTGTTTCTTATATTTATTATTATATATTGATTTTATTTATTGTCAAGTTAATTTTATTGATTCTATAAATTAATATATTGATTTAATCAATGTAACTATTAATTAAATCAATATAATTGACTATTAGATGAATATACCTATAAAAAAAGAGCTCACATATGTGAACTCTCTTTTTTAATAATCTATTTTATTTGCTCTATGAAGATTTTTACATCAATACCATTCAATTCATAGGTTTCAAAATCATCACGATCTGCCTTCATAATTTCTTGACCTAATGTTTCTTCTTTAATGTAATCTTCATATAATTTGATAGCTTTATCAAATGTTTCTTCAGTATCATAATAGATATTGATTTGATCCATCATATCGAAATCTTTATCTTTTCTGATTTGTTGAATTCTCGAAATAAATTCTCGCGCATAGCCTTCATTAATTAGATCTTCAGTTAAATTAGTATCTATAATGATGAATACATTATTTTCAATACGAATAGTAAAACCTTCTTTTGCATCCATTCGAATATCAACATATTCAGGCTTTAGCTCAAAGTCTTCTCCATCTAAATCAATCATTACAGTTTCACCATCTTTTAACTTAGGTGCATATTCACTTGCATCTAATTGAGAAAGGGCTTTGTTGAACAAGCCAACTTTGCTTCCAAGCATAGGGCCCATAACTTTAAAGTTAGGTTTTAACTCATAATTCATATATTTACCTAAGTTATCAACAAATTCAACTTCCTTAACATTTAATTCTTCTTTAATAAGGGGAATTAAATCTTCAATAAGATCTTTTTTATTTCCATTAACGACTACTTTATTAATTGGCTGTCTTACTTTGATTTTAACAGCCTCTCTAGAAGCTCTACCTAAAGTTACTAATTCTCTTACATAATCCATTTCTTTCTCTAGATCATTATTGATATGATCTTCATTTGCTTCAGGATATTTTTCTAAATGAACTGATTTTTTCTTCGTCATCTTATCATATATTTCCTCTGTTATATATGGTGCGAATGGTGCCGATAACTCAACAACTGCTAATATAATTTCATAAGTTGTTTGATAGACAGCTTTTTTATCATCATTTAGATCAGATTGCCAGAATCTTCTTCTTGAGCGTCTGATATACCAGTTAGAAAGATCTTCATCAACAAATTCCTGAATTGCCCGTACAGCTTTTGTTAAGTTATATACTTCTAACTCTTCTTCTACTACTTTAATTGTATTGTTTAACTTGGATAAAATCCACTTATCTAATTTCGTTCTCTTCTCATATGGCACATCAAAGCTTTCCACATCTATATCATCTGTATTAGCATATAGAGAGAAGAAGTTATAAACATTTTGAAGTGTTTTAAAGAACTTAGAATTAATTTCTCTTAAACCTTCAACATCAAACTTCGTTGGCGTCCAAGCAGGAGAGACATGATACATATACCATCTAACAGCATCTGCCCCATATTCATCAAATAATTCTAAAGCATCTAAAGTATTTCCCTTACTCTTAGACATTTTCTTTCCATCACTGTCTAAGATTAAATCATTTACTAATACATTTTTATAAGGTGATTTCCCCATAACAAATGAACTAATAGCTAATAAAGAATAGAACCAGCCACGGGTTTGATCAATACCTTCACATATAAAATCAGCTGGGAAGTATTCGTCAAAATCATCTTTATGTTCGAATGGATAATGCATCTGAGCAAATGGCATTGAACCACTATCAAACCAGCAGTCAATTACTTCAGGCACTCTTGTCATTTGACTATTACATTTATCACATGTTAAATGTACTTCATCTACTTCAGGTCTATGAAGTTCAATGGTTTCATCAATATCTTCAATAGCTAAATCAACTAATTCTTTTCTTGAAGCGATAGATTTTAATTCGCCACAATCATCACAACGCCAAATATTTAAAGGTGTTCCCCAATATCTTGTTCTAGAAATTGCCCAGTCATTAAGATTGTCAAGCCAATTACCAAAACGTTTTTCTCCAACGTAGTCTGGGAACCAATTAACTCCATTATTGTTTTCAATTAATCGATCCTTTATTTTAGTCATTTCAATGTACCAACTTGGTTTAGCGTAGTAAACTAAAGGTGTCTTACATCGCCAACAATGTGGGTAGTTATGTGCAACTTTTTGCTTTCGATGTAATTTATCACGGTCGTATAACCAAGTAATAATATCCAATTCAAGGCCGTCTTCCATTACAAATCTGCCTTTCCATGGGGTTTCAGTATACTTACCATCTTCATCTACTGGTTGCAATACTGGTGTATTATATTTTCTTCCTAAGTTATAATCGTCTTCACCAAATGCAGGTGCTGTATGAACAATTCCTGTACCATCATCAGTATTAACATAATCTCCAAGTGTTACCATTAAAGCATTCGTTTCATCCTCAATTTCAACAAAAGGCATCAATTGATCATACTTAACATATTCAAACTCACGACCTTTATGTTCACTAATGATTTCATAATCTCCATCAATTGCTTCGGCCGCTAACTTTTTCTCTACAATTAAAATCTTACCTTCATGTTTTGCTTTTACATATGTTTCATCTGGATGCATAGTTAAAGCAACATTTGCTGCCAAAGTCCATGGTGTAGTTGTCCATACTAAGAAGTACTCATCAGCATCACGTCGCTTAAATTTTACATAAACTGTATTGTTCTTAATTTCTTGATACCCTTGAGCAACTTCATGAGAAGCTAAGCCAGTACCACATCTTGGACAATAGGGTAAAATCTTATGCCCTTCATAAATAAAATCTTCTTCAAAAAACTTATTTAAAATCCACCATTCTGTCTCAATATAGTCATTATCTAAGGTAATATATGGATCATCTAAATCGATTAAATAAGCCATGCGCTCTGTTTGCTCTCGCCAAGCTGTTTCATATTCGAAAACTGAATCTTTACACTTTGTACAAAACTTATCTATACCAAATTCTTCAATTTCACTTTTGTTATTCAAGTCTAACTGTTTTTCAACTTCTAGTTCTACAGGTAGACCATGAGTATCCCAACCAGCTTTTCTTTTAACTTGATAGCCTTTCATCGTTTTGTAGCGACATACAGCATCTTTTAATGCTCTTGCAATGACATGATGGATTCCTGGTTTACCGTTTGCAGTTGGTGGACCATCATAAAAAATGAAGGATTCGTTACCTTCCCTCGTTTCAATACTTTCCTTTAATAAATCAATTTCATCCCAATACTCTCTAATTTTTGCTTCTCTTTCTTTAACAGAAAGTTTTTCAATACTTTCATAGCCATTCATATTTTTTCACCTCTTTTTTTATAATAAAAAAACCTAGACAAATGTCTAGGGACGTTTAAATACGCGGTACCACCCAAGTTGTTACTTATGTAACCTCTTCATTTGTTATTATCGCTAACAAAACGATATCACTTACTAAATTTCAGTGATATTACTCCAGGTGATTTTTCAATTAATCAATTTATTAGTTCACAGAAACCACTAACTCTCTTAGAAATTAACTAACTTACTTTTCCCTTCCTTGTATATATTCAACTATTTAAAATTATATATTATTTCAAACTATTCGTCAATAGTAATTGATTCATTTAGTTCTAGTTGAGACTCTATTAACGAGCGCATTTTTATCTTATACATGTTCATTTCTTTCTTAACCTCTTGAAATTCATGCCTTGCATTTAACACTTCTCTGTTGGCTTGGTCCATTATATTCTTAGCCTTATTTTCATTTTTATCTATAATATTTTCTGATTTTTGCTTAGCATTATTGATTATTTCATTAGCTGTCTCTTTTGCAACAACTAAAGCTTCAGTAATATTCTTTTCTATTCTATGAAATTTCTTTAACTCATCTTCTAATCTAGAAATTTCTTTATCCTTCATTTCCACAGTTTTTATCATATTTTCAATATCATTAGAAAGTTTATATAAATATTCATCTACTTCATTTTTGTCATAACCAGAAATTTTACTATTAAACTCTTTATTCTCTATCTCAAAAGGACTTATCATTTTTCCTCCTAAACTAATCTTTTTATTATGATTTTTAAACGATTTTTTTTACTAAAACCAAGAATTTGATCCAAAAGAATACGCCCTTCTCCTTGAACAGAAATTAAATCGCCTTCAGCCAACTCAATGTGAGGCGTATCAGCTAAGCGATGATTCACTTTAACCATATCATTTAGAACTTTCTTTTTAGATGATTTTCTATCCATAGAAAATCCTGAAGCAATGATTGCATCCAAGCGATTACTATTGATTGTTGATTTAATGTCTTTATAATTACTTTCTTTATATTTGATTTTTGATAGCAAAATTTTTTCAATGGTTATTGAAGAATGTCTTATTTTATTAATATTCATTCTTAAATAATCAACAACTGAATCCATAACAATAACATGTGCATAGTCATCATATACATATATATCACCAACAAACTCTCTCTTAATACCACTTCCCATCAAAGTCCCTAAAATATCACCATGGGAAATATTAGAGTACTTCTTAGAGTAATTTATTTGAAGAGCAGTTATTGGCAACTCATTTTCTTTAATTTCCATGTAAGATGGTCGGATCACAAGTATTTTTCTCTCTGATTTCTCATGACCACCAACAAATGAAACTTCAAAGTCTTCAGGAATCATATAATCTTTAGCAATTACATATATACTTGGCGACAAAAAATTTGTAAATTCAAAGGAATAATATTTTGTACTTTGATCAACAGTCTCAAGTGCTTTAATCAGTTCAATCTTATCATCATCAGCAATTTTTGAATGATTAATTAATTCTTCTTTTGAATAATACTTCATTAAAGTCCCATAAGAAAACTAAGAACTAAGTTCATTGTTAATAGTGCCATAATAGGAGAAAAGTCAAGCATCCCTCCGATACCTAGCTTATATTGTAGGTTTCTAAAAGGCGCTAGAATAGGTTCTGTCAGTTGATAAATAATATCAATTATTTGGTTTCTTCTTCCTCTTGCTACCCATGATATGACAACTCTTGCAAAAATTAGGAAGTTCATCACTTCAAAAAAGTATATCGCAGTTCGTTTTAAAATATTCATTTCTTGCCCCTTTTAGTTCCAGCTAAACATGCCTTTTGCTTCCAATTCTTCTTTAATATCACCAGTAACATCAATGTTGCTCGGTGCTAATAGAAAAATACCATTATCAATTTTAATCATATGTCCCTGTAAGGCACAAAGCGCGCCAGAACAGAAATTAAAAACTTTATTTGTAACACCTTCTTCTAATTTTGAAAGATTCAAAATTACAGGTTTATTCTCTAATAAATTTTTCACTATTTTTTCGCTCTCTTCAAAATTACTTGGACTATGAATAACGACTCTCATTCTACTTCTAGAAATATCATAAACTTTGTTAACAGGACTTGATGTCTCAACTGAATCATCTTCATTTACAGTTGTCTTTCTTTGAACGAACTCGTTTGTCTTAACTGATTCAGATTCAATTGTTTCATCTGACTGATCATCAACACCCATAAAATACTTAATTTTATCAGAAATCTTTTCTCCCATAATAACCTCCTAGCTATAATCCCTTTGACCAAATATTGCACTTCCAATTCTTACCATATTAGAACCTTCTTCTACAGCAACAATATAATCATTTGTCATCCCCATAGATAAATATTTCATCTCATAATGTTTGTTTTTATGTTTTTTTAGTTTATTGAAAAGTATTTTCATTTGTCTAAAATCACTTCTAGCATTTTCACTATCATCATAAAAAGGTGCCATGTTCATTAAACCTACAATTTTTATATGATTTAAGTCTTTAACATTTTCAAGGAAAGTTTCTACTTCCTTTTTAAGAATACCAAACTTTGCATCTTCATTAACGACATTGATTTGTACTAAGCACTTAACAACTAAATCATTCTTTTTAGCCCTTTTATTTAGCTCTTTTGCTAAGCGTACACTATCTAACGAATGAATTAATGAAACCTTATCAATAATATATTTTACTTTATTTCTTTGTAAATGTCCAATCATATGCCAATTCACTTGATCGCCATGAATTTCATATTTATCTCGCAACTCCTGTGGGCGATTCTCACCGACATCTAAAATATCTAGTTCAATACATTTCTTTATTAACACTTCGGAAAAAGTTTTAGTAACTGCAACAATTGTTACATCGTTCTCACGGTTAACACTTTTACAAGCTTGATCAATATTTTCTTTCACTTTATTATAATTTTCTAGTATGGTCTTTTTATCTAACATAATCCTCCTTCAATCAATCTTCTATATAATTAATACCATTTCTATAAATTTCATCATTAACATCAATAGTTGTGATTTTTTCTCTTGAGTCATTCTCATACTTATAGAAATAGCCATCTACTACTATTGCATATTCTTCAAAAGAACTCAAAATACTGACTGGGACAAACTCAGCCTCAAAATTTCTATTCATTCGAAAAACACCTTTACTATTGTCAATAGTAACGATTGAATCATTGTGAATTTTTAAGCCCTTAAATTTGTCGCTTTTTATAACATTTTCTATTTTTCTATCTTCATAAAAACCCTTATAAGTTTCATTTACTTCAAGAACCAAAATACCATTGTTTTTATTTTCAAAACAATCATAAATATTGGCTGTTAGCTTTTCTTCACCTATCTCTACTATAACATCTTTTAGTGTATTTTTAAACAATTTTATATCTTCTAAAGGAATACTATAAACAAGATAATAAACATAATTATCAATAATCTTATAGACATTCTCGCCAGATTTTAAGTCTCCTGATATTTTATTATTAACAGTTATGTCACTATTAATAATATCAGTGTAATCTAGCATATATAGATTTGCTAAATTCAGTAATTTTTCCATACCATCAAATTTACGACTAACGATTCCAGAATAATTAGAGTAGAAATAATTATTTTCTTGGTCTAATTGATTTCTATTACTAATTTCTTCTAAATTAAAATTTTCAATCGTTGTATTCTTTAATTTATCTTGATAATCTAACCGAGAGACTAATGTATTTTCTAACTGATTGATTTCATAAACCTTACCTTCTTGAGCAGCAACCGATATTTTCTCTTTGATTTCATTAATTTCTTGATCTGTTTCTTCTAATAATTTCTCTCTCAAAAGCACTCTATTACTATCTTGATTGTTTATTACTTCATCAATTTCCTTATTATTACTTGTGTTTTCTATTTCAGCTATTACTTGTCCTTTTTTGACAACATCTCCATCATTAATTTTATACTCAATGGTGCCGCTAACGTCAGACTTGAAAATTTTCTCATTTCTAATAATAAAACCATTATACTTATTTTCTAAGTACATTTGATCAAATTTTGCAACGTATGTAACTTCTTCAGCAACAAAATAACCAATAAGAAAACGATAGATAAAATAAAAGATTAAACTTACAATTAATATAAATCTAAAAAATTTAAATTTATTCTTTATAGCCATTTCTTCACCTAATTCCAATCAGATTC
>DATFJG010000155.1:0-6900 GCA_035269305.1 Clostridia bacterium | reverse complement strand
ATTTAATGAAAAATATTATGTTTAAGGATTTGCCAATATCTGAAGAGATATTAAATGCCACTATTGATATGGGTTTTGAAACAGCGACGGAGGTTCAAGAAAAGACTATACCATTACTAATGAATGGTCAAGATGTCGTTGCTCAATCTCAAACGGGGACGGGAAAAACAGCTTCTTTTGGAATACCTTTAATCGATATTATTGACGATTCACCTGGGGTACAAGGATTAATTGTATGCCCAACAAGGGAACTTGCTTTACAAGTTGTTGGTGAAATGAAGTCATTATCAAAATATAAGAAAAACGTAAATATTGTAGCTGTATATGGCGGCGCTTCTGCAAATAAGCAGATCAACAATATTAAAAAGGGTGCTAACATCGTTGTTGGAACACCTGGAAGAATAATTGATTTAATTGGAAGAAAATCTCTAAAATTAGGTGGGTTAAAGATGGCCTGTTTAGATGAAGCCGATGAGATGTTGAATATGGGTTTTATTGATGATATCGAAAAGATATTAGACAATACACCAAGTAATCGACAAACTATTTTGTTTTCTGCAACCATGCCAAGTCGAATTAGAAAAATTGCTAAAAATTATCAAGTAAAACCACATACAGTTAAGATAAAGAGAAAGAATTTAACTGTAGATAAAATTAATGAGTATAGTATGTTCCTGAAAAAAGGACAGAAAAAAGAAATGTTGATAAGAATGCTAGAAATTGAAAATCCAAAGCAGTCTTTAACATTTTGTAATACAAAACGTATGGTAGATAAATTGGTTTTAGAATTACAGCAAGACGGTTTCAAAGCAGACTTTTTACATGGTGATTTAAAACAATCTCAAAGAGATGCTGTTATGAACAAGTTTAGAGAAGGTAAAGTAAGACACTTAATTGCTACAGATGTTGCTGCGAGAGGTATTGATGTAGACGATATAGAATTAGTAGTTAACTATGACTTACCTCAAAACCAAGAGTATTATGTGCATAGAATTGGTCGTACCGGTAGAGCGGGGCGTATGGGTAAAGCTATTACATTTGTTTATAATCGTGAGAAAAGAGATTTAAGAAGCTTAGAACGATATACTAAGTCTAAAATGGAAGTTATGGATCCACCATCATATAAAGAACTTCAAAATGCAAAAGAAGATAGATTATATGTTGAATTGACTGATTTAATCAAAGCACATGATGATGACCAAAATTTAGGAATTTATAAACGATTATTAAAAGATGGTTATTCTAATGAAGATATAACGCTTGCTTTACTTGATAAAGTATTAAATGTTAAAGCAGCAAAAAAAGAAGAAAAAGTTAAAAATGCTAATAGATTTGCAAACACAGGTGCTGAACCAGGAATGGTTCGATTATTTATGAATATTGGTAAAATTCATAAAATAAGAGTTGGAGATATTTTAGGTGCCGTTGCAGGTGAAGCAAATATCTCAGGAAAAGTTGTCGGATCAATTGATGTATTCAAAGCATTTTCATTTGTTGAAGTGCCAATGGATGCGGCTTTAAATGTTATTAACAGCTTAAAAGGTGTTAATATGAAAGGTGTTACTTTAAACGTTGAACCAGCGAACCCTAAATAAATCAATTAATCCACTTATGCTAATAGGTGGATTTTTTTGTATTTAATAGCATTAATCATTTCAATACTGTATTTGTTACAACAAGTATGATACACTGAAAAGAAACAGTAAATATAGAAAGAGGCAGTATGGATTCTAAAAACTTAAGAAGATCGAACGATTTAACAACAGGAAATTTGCTAAAACATTTAAAAAATATTGCTATACCAGCGAGTATTGGCTATCTATTCAATACATTATTTAATGTGATTGATACTTTTTATGCGGGTAAATTAAGTACAGAAGCACTCTCCGGGCTAACTGTTTCTTTTCCAATATTTTTTATTATTATTGCTTTAAGTGTTGGTATTGGTCGTGGTGCTACAGCACTCATGTCAATTGCTTTGGGTCAGAAGAATAACAAAGATTTCAACACTTATGCATATAATGCATTTGCTATAGGCATTGTTGCAAGTATCATATTAATCGCTTCTTCAGGGTTTATTGTACCCGTACTCTTTGATCTAACGGGCTCCACTGGAGAAGCTAAAAATTTAGGCGTAATGTATACTGAAACAATTTTTTATGGTGCAATATTCTTTATATTTAACTATATATTTAATGCAATATTAACGGCTCAAGGGAATACGAAACCTTTTAGAAACTTCTTGGTTTTAGGTTTTTTTCTAAATGTCCTACTGGATCCAATATTAATATTTGGATGGTTTGGAATACCAAAATTAGGGACTACTGGTATTGCTTTGGCTACGGTAATTATTCAAGGGGTAGGTACCGTGTATTTATATAATAAAGCTATTAAGAGTGAAGCTTTTAAATTGGAACCTTTTAAGATGAGTTGTATCCAATTAAAAAAGATAAAAGAATTGTTAGAGCAAAGCATTCCTGCAACACTAAGCATGTCTACAATTGCTTTAGGTACTTTCGTTATAAATTATTTTGTACTTGAATTTTCAGGGGACTCAACCATTGCAGGTTATGGTGTCGGTGTAAGAGTAGAACAACTAGTTTTATTACCTGCTCTAGGTATAAATGTAGCGGTTTTAAGTATTGTCGGTCAAAACTATGGTGGTAGGAATTTTAATAGAATAAAGAATGTCAGTGGCCTTGCAAAAAAAATTAGTGTTAGCTTAGTCAGTGTCGGAGGCGTTCTTATTTATTTTTTAGCGCCAGTGATTGTAAAACTATTCAATCCAAATCCTGATGTGATTGCTGCTGGCAGTACTTATTTAAGGATAGAGATTTTAACCTTACCAGCATATGCGCTGATTAACATTGTAATTGCATCTATGCAAGGCATAAAAAAACCAAATATTGCAGTCTATATTGGTTTTTATAGACAAGTATTAATGCCTTTATTAATATTCAACTTATTTGGCAAAGTTCTAGGCTTAGAAGTTCTAGGTATTTGGTGGGGAATTGTAATTATTAATTGGTCAGCAGCATTAATTTTAATTGCATATGAAAAGTTTAGATTTAAAAATTTAGACAAAAAAAATAGCAATGGGTAATCCATTGCTATACTTTTTTATAAAGTTTCAAGTAAACGTTCTGCTATTTGAACAGTGTTAGTTGCAGCACCTTTTCTAATGTTATCTGCTACTACCCACATATTTAAACCGTGATCAACACTAAAATCTCTACGGATTCTTCCAATATAAACTTCATTAGTATTTTCCGCCATTGTTGCTAAAGGGTACTCATTCTTTGAAACATTATCAACTAATTTAACACCTTCTGCTGATCCATATAATTTGAATATATCTTTTACTTCAAATGGTTTCTTAAGTTCAACATTAATTGACTCACTATGTGCATAGTAAACAGGAACACGTACGGCAGTTGCAGTAATCTTAATAGAGTCATCTTCGAGAATTTTTTGTGTTTCATTAATCATTTTCATTTCTTCTTTTGTATAGCCATTTTCCATAAATACATCAATATGAGGAATACAATTATTAGCAATTGGGTGAGGATAGGCTTTGTTTTGGATATTGCCTTTTAAACCTTCTTCTAAATCTGAAACACCCTTCACACCTGAACCAGATACTGATTGATATGTTGAGAAAACAATACGTTTGATGCCATAGGTTTTATGTATTGGCTTTAATGCAACCATTGCTTGAATTGTAGAACAATTAGGATTAGCAATGATTCCTTTATGCTCTTTAATCGCATCAGGGTTAACTTCAGGCACGACTAAAGGTACGTTAGGGTCCATTCTAAAGGCTGAAGAGTTATCAACGACTATAACGCCGTTTTCAGCTGCAATAGGAGAATATTTAAGACTGATGTCACCGCCAGCAGAAAAAAGTGCAATATCTATATCACGATCAAAAGAGTTTTCAGTTAATGCTTCTACAATGTATTCATTGCCTTTACATATTATTTTTTTACCTGCTGACCTTTCTGAAGCAAATAAATATAAGTTTTCATAAGGGAAATCTCTTTCTTCAAGAATTTTCAGGAATGTTCGTCCAACCATACCAGTGGCACCAACTATAGCTAAATTAATATTTTTCATTTATTCTACCTCCAAATTAAGTTATAATAATATAAACTGATTAAATATATTTTTATCATAATATCATTTGTCATGTTAATCGTCAATGAAAAGGAGTTATTTATGAATATAGATCAAGAAATAAAGGCATTTGAAGCATATGCTACGATGCATAGAAGAGCACTTCATAAAATTCCAGAACTTGGATTTAATGAACATAAAACAAATGCGTATATTAAAAACACATTAGATGATCTTAATATACCTTATAAAGAAAGTGCTAAAACAGGTGTCATAGGTTTCATTAATAAAAACAAAGAGAAAACAATCGCATTTAGGTCTGATATGGATGCACTTAACATTCATGAACAAAACGAAATATCTTTTAAATCAACTATTAAAGAAAATATGCATGCGTGTGGTCATGACGGTCATATGTCAATGCTTTTAACCTTTGCTAAGTATTTAAAAGCACATGAAGAAAACTTACATGTAAATGTGGTTCTTATTTTTCAACCAGCCGAAGAAGGCCCCGGTGGTGCAGAAATACTCATAAAAGAGGGTTTGATTGAAACCTATTGTATTAGTGAGATTTATGGAACCCACCTATACCCAAGTATAGACGAAGGAAAAATTGGCCTTAGGAAAGGTGCCATGATGGCTTCTGTTGGGGAGTTTAAAATCACGATTTACGGTAAAAGCTCCCATGGCGCTATGCCCCATCTTGGTATTGATACCATTGCAATTGCTGCTCAATTTATTAGTCAAATTCAGCGAATTATAAGTCGTGAAATACATCCTACAACGTCAGGTGTTGTTTCTATTGGAAAAATAGATGGTGGGACAAGAACAAATATTATTGCAGAAAAGGTTGAGATGTTTGGAACCATTAGAGCCTTTGATTCTCAGACAAATACCTTTATACAAAAAAGAATCATTGATATTTTAAGTGGGTTAAAAATTAGTTATGCTATAGAATTTGATACTGATTTTAATGATATGTATCCTGTAGTTTATAATGATCCTGAAATGGTTGATGATTTTATAAAGGCAAATGGAGAAGAAAACATTTTAGAAATACCCTTGCAAATGATTTCAGAAGACTTTTCATACTATCAAAAAGAGATTCCAGGTTTATTTGTCTTTCTAGGTGTTAGAAATGAATCCAAGGGCTTTGTTAATGGTTTACACAATTCTAAATTTAATTTTGACGAGAAAAATCTGCTTTACGGTGTTCAAAGTTATATTAATATAATGAGATATAGAAAATATTTGGAGGATTAAATGAAACCGTCAGAAAATAAGAATTATGATCTCTTAGGGGTTAATGTATTATTTATGCTTTTAGGTTTAGTATTTTTAACTTTTGGAGCATACATACAATCAGTAAATTTTGATATTGGAATATTTATAACAGAGTATTTCATAGTATTACTACCTGTATTTCTTTATGGATACTATAAAAAGGTTGATTTAAAGGAAGCTTTAAGATTAAAACCTTTGAAATCGAAAGTGCTATTAAAAATCATTGCTCTTAGCTTTTTTTTAGTACCCATTATTGGTTTCGGAAATATAATTGTAACAACTGTCTTAAACTTTTTCGATTTAGTAATTGTTTATGATATTCCAACGGCTCAAGGGATAGGAGATTTTTTAAAGTACACCTTTCTAATTGCCATATCCGCTGGCATTTGCGAAGAAATATTTTTTAGAGGAATGGTATTAAATGCCTATGAGCAGCATACCAATAAGAGAACAGCATTTTTTATGAGTTCGATATTATTTGGTATGTTTCATTATAACATTCAAAATTTAGTGGGGCCTATTTTATTAGGGTTTATTTTTGCTTACTTAGTATATATTACAGATTCTATTTTATCGGCAATTATTGCCCATGCAATAAACAATTGGGTATCTGTAACAGCAGGTTTTATTGTAAATAATTTTGGTTCTGGTATAACAGAAGTCGCTCAAAATGAAGCTAGTTTTTCTTCAACTGATTTGATTATGGGAACAATTATGATGGGTGTTATTGCCAGTATATCTCTTTTGATTATTCTATTGTTTTTAAAATCAATTAAAAATGATTGTCTAGTGTTAGCAGATAACCAAGAAATTCTGATTGATTCAGACCCTTATTTTGTTTTAAGACGAAAGAAAAACGGCATTATAGTAAGTAGAAATGATTTAGATTATTTAAAAATGAGCGCTAAAGAATTGTATGGAAATTTAATATTTATAAAAGATGATGAATTAAAGCAGATGACTATTAAGAGTAATGAAAAAATATTAGTTAGTAATAATAAAGTGATAGATTCATACAAAATTTTTCCAATTGGTGTTTCATTTGCAGTATATTTCTTTTATACGATTGTTGTTTGGAAAAGTTTCGGATTGATTTAGAGGGTGGTAGTTATGTCTTATCAAAATTTTGCAGAAATATATGACTATTTAATGAATAATGATGATTATGATTTATGGGTTGATAACATTATTGCTATTTTTGATCGTTATAATTTTCAACCAAGAAAAATTTTTGAACTTGCATGTGGAACTGGTAATATAACGACAAGATTATATAAAAAAGGTTATAGTATTATTGGAACAGACGTATCTGATCATATGCTAGAAGTTGCAAATGAAAAAGCTCTTGATGAAAGTTTACGGATAAGATTTATTAATCAAGATATGCGCCATATCACATATAATAAAAAAGTTGACTGTGTAATATCAATATGTGATGGAATAAATTACGTTATTACTAATGATGACCTGATAAAAACATTTTCATCTGTTGCCAGTATT
>DATFJG010000154.1:0-3975 GCA_035269305.1 Clostridia bacterium | reverse complement strand
TTTATGAGTGCTATGAGAGAAATGATACAGAATTCTTTAAACTGGAAAATCGTCGAAGATTCTGATGGAAAGATTATAGCTGGATCCACAGTGACATATCCTGACATACAAAGAAATTCTAGGTATGAATTTAATAGGGGTACTGATGTGTGGTCTAGAAATATAGTAAGAAGAGATTCGGAGCTATATTCTAGAGTTTGTGGGACTTATATGTTAACAGTTGCAGAGGAAGAAGTAAAACAATATATTTATGTTGACGTTACTAATACTTCGGATTGGGATGTAGCTCCACAGAAAACTTTATATGTTGAATTTCCTAAGGAGTCAGATTCTGCAGATGTAACAGCTAAATTAAATGAAGTTGCTGAACTTATAAGTACGGCTGGTACTCAAGAGACTTTTATAGGGCCTATAAGACCTGATTTAATACCGGGTGATGAAGCTAAAATATTATCATCTGACGGAAATAAAATATTAGGTTTAGTAACAACAGTAAAACATACATTTGGCGATGACGGAACTTATACAGAATTTACAGTAGATAGTGCCGGGAGAAAAGGTAAACCAAAAATAAGTAAATATATTCAAAGAATAACCAAGCAACAAGGTAAGGGTGAGAGATTATATTAGACATCGAGGAGGTAATATGGAAAAAGAATTATGTGATGAAAGAAGGGAAACAATAATGGATTGTATTAAGGAGAATAAAAAAATTATAGCTGCTAACTCTATAAGAATAGGAGAAGTGGAATTAGAACAATCCAGAACACAAGTAGAAATAAGAAACTTAATCGACCAAGTGAAGTCTTTAGTGACAATTATAAAATGGCTTATTGCGGCTATACTGACGGGTTTTGGAGGATTCTTTATTAATTATATTCAAGGAATTTAAGGAGGTGATCTTATATCTACAGAAGGTTAAAACCCTTCAATCTAATATAAAGGAGGAATTTAATGTACGATTTTAAAAAAACAGTACCATATAAAAATGAAGGAACATATTCTTATTATGACGGAGGGAGTGAGGATACAACCACATCATATTTAGTTGCGGATGTATCTCTAGATAATAAAGTTGCTCAATTGTTAGTTTATCCAACAACTGATAGTTCTATAAAATTAAATGGTTCGGATAAAGAAATATATTTACCAGCTAATTCCTGGACGCCTATTTCGGTTGGAACTGAGTCATTTAATGTTAAAGCTTTAGAGGAAGCTGGTATAGTTTATTGGCAGGGTTGGTATTTATAAAGGAGGAGTTATGAAAATAGCAAAATTAACAAAAGATTGGCTTTGGGCAGCACTTGCTAGAGCGATTAAAACTACGGCTCAAACTGCTTTGGGTCTTTTCACTGTAGGATCAGCTTTCACAGAAATAGATTGGATATATATTATATCTGTTGCGGGGGTGGCGGGAATTTATTCCCTCTTAACGAGTGTAGCTACAGGTCTTCCGGAAGTTACTACGGACGGAGAATTGTTAGTAGACGTTACTAACCCTAAAAAAGAGATATACTTATTGGATTTATCTAAAACGCCTGAAGATATTAAAGCTAGAAAATATATCAGGTTAAAAGTAGATACTACAGCAGAGTTAGAATCGCAACAATAACTGACCCTATAATGAAGTAAAATTGAAAGGAGAAGAAGAAATGTTGAAATTGTTCACCGGTAAAAGAAAAAAGAAGCTTAATGATGAGATTGATCGTCAGCAGGTTCGTTTGGAGGGGTTAGAAGAAGACTCTGAAGAATATCAAAAAACGCTAAAGACGTTGAAGGAATTATTTAAGTTAAGGGATGACCTTAAAGTAAATATAAGTCCGACGACAATTGCGGTGGTTGGGGGTATTGTTCAGATATTATTAATCTTAAATTATGAGCAGGCTAATGTCATGACTAGTCGAGCTACTAATTTTATTACTAGAGGGCGTGGTTAAAACACGTCTTCTTCTTTTTTCCAAAAATACCTCGAGGGAGTTTTTTATCAAACAATTCGCATTTTTTACAGTGCCTATAATGAAGAGATTGATTAAAATATGAAAGGAGAATATTATGTTAAAAATATTATTTGTAGTGTATTTAATTACAGGACTATTTAGTAGTCTTTATTGGATTGTGTATTCAATGGTTGAGGATGATGGTAGTCTAGCAAATGTTCTAGTAAGATTAGGAGAAATGCTAGATTATGGTCGTGTGTCAGCTATTATAGTACCAACTCTAATATTGATTATACTTATGGGACTTATGGTTTTTTATCCTATAGCATATTTAGTGTATGGTTTTGAATTTATATTTAAAAAGATTTCTAAGAGAAGAGAGAGTTAACAGCTCTCTTATCTTTTTGAAAGGAGATATTTATGAAAATACTAATGTACGTCTATATTATTGGCATACTAATAATCTTAATATTTGGTAAGAAACAGTATAATAAGCTATTAGATAACACGCCTAGCATAAAAGAACAGTATATAATATTCTTTTCTTTTATAACTTTAATGATATTTTGGTGGTTTATACTCCCAATATTGATTATTAAGAAAAAATTAACAACTTAAGAAAATTATACTAATTTAAATCGTTTCTAAGCAACGTTTATCAAGTCCTCCTTATAAGACTATTAAAAACGTATAAAAACGCTTAGAATCGGGTTTAAAGAGTCTGAAGCGAAATGGGTTGTTTTTAGGCTTTCCCTGCCTATATTTAGCCTGTTTCGCAATATTTACACCTCCTATAATGAAGAATAAATCTTAAGGAGGATTTACAATGAAATATGGAGAATTAAGTAAAATTAAAGGACTAGGTTTTATGGAGAACGATTGGGCTAAAAGAGTTGGATCTGATATTTATAAAAGGTCGATGGACGAACTGAATGACCATTCTCCTTTATGGTTAGCTAGAGTAGAAAATGGCGACTGTAAAGAAGAAGCGTTAGAGATGTTACAAACATTGTCTGATTATTGGTCAGAGATGAACGGAAAGCACAGTATCTTTAAAAGACAAGTTAGTATTAAAATTAACGATGATTTCTCATATAACATAATTGTAACGAGTTTTAGATGAGTTTAAAAGCGAGAGGTGCAAACCTCTTACTTTTTCGCAAGAAATACAAAGCCTATAATGAAGAATAAAATTAATTTATAGGAGGATTTAATAATGAAAAAGTTTAGTAAGAAAGTATTTAGTTTGGTTTTAGATATTCTATTTGTAGGAATGTTTGTTGGTGCAGCAGCCAAGAACATGGTACATGGGAATACTGGATCAGCTATAATGTTTAGTGCTGCTTCGGCAGTGTTAGGTTGGTTCTATGTAAGAAGTTTTATTTCTAACAATAAATAGGGGTTACACACCTCTATTTCTTTGATAAAAAAGGAGGAGTAATATGAGTTATGAAAATATTGAAAAAATAAACGCTATTATGGACAGACTTAAAGGATCATTCGAAGAACGTTTAAAAACCGCTAGAAAAATAATATCAGAGGAGGAGGACTGATGATTCGAGGTTTAATTATTATTTTAGTTTTATATTTTGGTTTAATACTCACTATGTTACTTTTTAGATATCGTTAGGAGGATATTATGAAAGATAAGAACGCATTTAATGTTATAATTTCAGAACAATTAAAACACTGTAAAGATGTACTATACAAAAAGAATTCAGAATATGGTCAAGATCATGATTTATTACATAATTTTAATGTGGGTGCTAAAATTAAAAATAGTACCCCCGAAGACGCCTTAGCTGGTATGATGGCTAAACACACAGTATCTATATATGATATGTGTTGTGACGATAAAGAATATCCGTTAGATGTATGGGACGAAAAAATAACAGATCATATGGTATACTTAGCTTTGCTTAAAGTTATTATAGTAGATAAATATAAGGATTGTAGACCTGTTATGGCTAATAATGAATGTTTTGAGGTTGATAAGAAAATAACAGAAAAGGAATTAAAAATAATTAAAGATTACATG
>DATFJG010000153.1:0-19648 GCA_035269305.1 Clostridia bacterium | reverse complement strand
TGCTTATGAATATGCACAACCTGTTCATCAAGGGCGAGCAGCAGAGCAAGTACTATTACCGAGTTTTTTATCTGAAGGAAAAGTATGTATTTCTAATATGCATTTTGATACAACAAGAGGGCATGTTGGTTTACTAGGTGCAAAAGCCGTTGATAATGTTGTTGCCATTGCTAGAGACACTAAAACATATGGTGACTTTAAAGGAAATATGGATTTAGCAGGTCTTGAAAAAAAGATTGAGAAATATGGTAAAGAAAATGTTGGATTAATTATCATGACTATTACGAATAATTCGGCTGGCGGACAACCTGTCTCAATGGAAAACTTAAGAGAAACGAAGAAAATTGCCGATAAATATGGCATCACAATGATTATTGATGCGGCCAGATATGCTGAGAATGCATATTTTATAAAAACAAGAGAAGCTGATTATAAAGATAGTACGATTAAAGAGATCGTTCAAGAAATGTTTAGTTATGCAGATGCTTTTACAATGAGTGCTAAAAAAGATGCCATTGTTAATATGGGTGGATTAATTGGGGTTAAAGACAGTGAAGACCTATATAAAAAAGTTAAAAGTTTGACTATTCCTTATGAAGGATTTGTAACTTATGGTGGTTTAGCCGGAAGAGATTTAGAAGCTTTATCTATTGGGTTATATGAGGGAATTGAAGAAGATTTTTTAAAGTATAGAATAGGTCAGGTAGAATATTTAGGCGCTCGACTAAAAGAAGAAGGCATTCCTTTCCAATATCCAGTAGGTGGACATGCAGTATTCTTAGATGCAAAAGCATTATTACCACATATTCCTTATTACGAATTTCCTGGACAAGCACTTGCCATTGAATTATATAAAGAAGCAGGTATTCGGTCTTGCGATATCGGTTCTTATTTATTAGATTTAGATCCAGAAACTGGCGAGCAACTGGAATCTGAAATGGAGTTCACTAGATTAGCAATTCCAAGAAGAGTTTACACACAAGCCCATTTTGATGTAGTAGTTGAAGCCTTAATTAACATTAAAAAACGTGCATCAGAAATACGCGGTTACAAGATTACTTGGCAACCGAAAGTGCTAAGACACTTCACAGCAAAACTCGAACCAATTGAGTAAAACTATAAGATATCACAAAATTAAAAAGAAATTCCTAAAAAATTAGGAATTTCTCTTTTTTTTGTATATAATGGTTATATATAATTAATGAAAAGGTGATAAGTATGTCCTTTGCATCAGAAGCAAAAAAAAATTTATGTCGAATTAAGTCTGAAAGTCTGGAAAGTCAGAAATCTGAATTATCTGGGTTGATTAGAACCAATGGTCAAATACATATTTTAGGAAAGAATAAAACAAATTTAACCATCCGTTCTGAAAATGCAGCAGTCGCCAGATTAGCTTTTATTTTATTTAAGAAATGTTTCAATGTACATACTGAAATTGAGACTATGGATAATTTCAGAAAACACAGGAAGCATTCATATATTATTAAGATCAATGACTCAACTGAAATTCTTGAAGATTTATATATTTTGACAAAGGCGAATGGATTTTATCAATTAACTAATCGTATTAATCCGGTATTAATTGAATCTAGTCAACAAAAAAAAGCATATCTAAGAGGAGTATTTTTAGGTGGCGGATCAGTTAATGATCCTCATAAAAGCTATCATCTTGAACTAAATGTTCACAATGAAATGTTTGCTGAAAGTCTTAATTTACTACTCAAAACTTATGATTTAAATAGTAGGATTATTGCTAGAAAAAGTAATTTTGTTATATATATTAAAGAAAGTGACCATATTGTTAAATTTTTAAGTATTATTGGTGCCCATCATTCCTTATTAGAGTTTGAAAATGTTAGAGCAATTAAGGAAGTAAGAAATAACGTGAATCGTCTAGTTAATTGTGAAACGGCTAACTTAACAAAAACTGTGGATGCAGCTATGCGACATGTTGAAGCCATTGAAAACATTATGGATCAAAAAGGCTTAGATTATTTGTCAGAAGAGTTACAGGATCTAGCACTTTTAAGACTGGCAAATCAAGAGTGTAGTTTAACGGAATTGAGCCAATTGTACGATGGCAAGATTTCGAAATCTAGTATTAATTATAAATTGAAGAAAATAGAAAAAATTTCCGACGAAATTAATAAGGAGGAGAATAACAATGAAGAAAGTATTAACAGTAAATAATAAACTAGGATTACACGCAAGAGCGGCAGCAAAGTTTGTTGAAGTCACTAACAAATTTGATTCTGAAATCATAGTGAGTGTAGGAAATGCAACCTTTGATGGCAAAAGTATAATGGGATTATTATCCATTGGCATTAAACAAGGTTCAAAAATTGAGTTAGCAATCAGTGGAAGAGATGAAGAAGAAGCCTTTCAAGCGTTGAAAAAGCTTCTTGAAAAAGATTTATTAGAGATATAGATCTGATTTTAAGGAGGCCATATGGCGAACTTTATAAAAAATATTAATAAGATTAAAGAAGGAAGTATACTGGGGATGACGATTTACGATGAAAAAGGCCGTGAATTATTATCAGCTGGAAGTGAATTAACAGTAACAAAGATTCAAAAAATTAAAGATGTAGGTATTGAATATATCCATATCGAAAATAAGAGTATTGATCTTGAGACTTTAAAGAATAGTAAGAGATTTTACGAAAGTTCCGAAGAGACGCGAGAGTTAACAAAAGAAATTTATGATGATATTATTGAGAAATCTAATATAAATATAAAAAAATATAAAGAAGTAATAGCGGGGATATTTGATGACATTTTGTCCAAAGATGGTATTATTTTAAATTTAAATAATCTAAAATCCTTTGATGATTACTATTTTGAACATGCTATAAACTCAACAGTTTTAGCTATTGCGACTTGTCTAATACTTGGATTAAATAGAAAGTTAATAGAAAATATCGCTATTGGTACAATAATTCATGATATTGGTTATACAGCTGTTCCTGATGAGTTATTACGAAAAGAAGAGTTAACTGAAGATGAACAAAAAATCATAAAAGACCATGTAAATATTGGTTATGAGATGATTAAAGAGCATAATGAGTTATCTGATGTTACAGTTGATGCTATAAAATATCATCATGAAAATGTTGATGGTTCTGGATATCCTGAAGGGTTAAAAGGAACTGAAATACCTGTATCAGCTAAAATTTGTTCTATCTGTGATGATTATGATGCATTATTATCAAATATGCCAAATAAGAAAAAAGAGAATAGATATAGTGCTTCTTTAAAACTGATAGAAAGTATAGGAGTAAAATTTGATAAGTTTATTGCAAAGAACTTTTTGAAAGTCGTTGGACATTATCCAAAGGGTATTAATGTTATTCTGAGTAATGGTTACCATGGAACCATCATTGAAGAGAATAATTTTGACCCAATAGTAAAGTTGATATATACCAATGAAGGTGACCCTGTTGAAAATGATGAAGTTATAGACTTGTCTAATAGCGATATTGCTATATTTGATATTGATTATAAAAAAAAATTCTAGAAAAACTAATTTTAAGTAAAAAAATTAATTAAAGGTGGCATAATAATGAAAAAAATAATTTTAATTGTAATGCTTATGTTAGTTTTAACAAGTTGTTCTAGTAACACTGTTGAAGTAGTACCTAATAATGAGATTACAACTGAACAATGGAACAGATTGTTAGATAGTTCTGAAGGTACAATTGTAAACCTACTATATTATTCAAAGGAACAACCCGTCATTGAATGGATTAAAAATGATTTTTCTAAAGATTTAAGTATTAAGTATGATATAGATTTGCGTTTGCAGTTTATGGAATTGTCTAAAATTGAAGATTTATTATTAGAAGCCAAAAGTAATGAAGAAAATCATGATTACGATATTATATATATTTCTAATGATGGTTTTAGACCTTTAAAAGAGAAGGGATTATTATATCCTGATGTCTTAAAAAAACTCCCAAACTATTATACCAATATAAATCATGAAGCTTATAGTGTTAATTATGATGAAGGCATTCCAATAGAGTTTATGGAAGTACCTGTTTTTAAAGATCAGCTTGTTTTTATTCATAATGAAGATATTATTTATGAAACACCAACTAATTTTGATGATTTCAAAGCCTTAGCAAAAGAGAATAAAGGGGAAATCACTTATCCACATCCATCAACAGACACTGGATTAGCTTTTATTTTATCTGGGATTGCATCAAAAGTAGATTTGGATGCTTTGAATCAAGCATCAGCTAATAAGGATGAAATTTATACTATTGTAAAACCAGGATTAGATTATTTAATAGATTTAGATAGCTATTTATATGAATCAGGAGAAACCTATCCTAAGAATGAAGTTGAAATGGATGAACTTTATATAAATGGAGATCTATTATTCACGATGACTATGGATTATAATAAAGCAACTGAGAAAATTTCTGAAGAGACTTTTATGAAAGCAAGCAATACTTATGTGATGCAAGAAGGAACAACTGGATTTTTACATTATTTTGCTGTTCCCGATTTAGCAGATAATAAGGCAGGTGCTTTAGTAGTCATTAACGATATTATTAGTGGTGAAACCCAAGCCAATATTTATGGAAACTTTGATATGAATAAATTACCAATTGTTGATCATAATAATATGCCTACTAATGAACTATCTCACTTGAGAAGTGTAGATATTAAGTATACATCAATTGGTTATGATGAGTTATCTGATTACTTTATACCAGAAATCAGAAGTGATGTTAGACAGATAATAGTAGAACTATGGAGAGAATATGTCGAATAAAAAATTTGTTCATTTGCATTTGCATACTGAATATAGTTTATTAGATGGATTTGTTAAATTAGATGAGTTATTTGATAAAGTTAAAGAATTAAATATGGATACTGTGGCTATAACAGATCATGGTTCTATGTTTGGTGTTGTTAATTTTTATAAGAAAGCAAAGCAAAATAATATAAAGCCAATTATTGGTTGTGAAGTATATACTGCCCAAAGACGATTGACAGATAAAAGCTCTGTTAAAGATAAATCTATTGGGCATTTAATTTTGTTGGTAAAAAATGAGCAAGGGTATAAGAATCTTATTAAGCTGGTTTCATTAGCATATAAGAGTGGATTTTACTATAAACCTAGAATAGATTATGACGTGCTAGAAAAATATTCAGAAGGCCTCGTTGTATTAAGTGCGTGTTTAGCTGGAGATATACAAAAGGCTCTCTTGAATGGGAATTACAACAAAGCAAAGAAAATTGCTTTGGGTCTTAAAAAAACTTTCCAAGATGATTTTTATTTAGAATTACAGGACCATAAAATGCCTGAGCAAAAGAAGGTGAATAGAGAATTAATTAAGTTATCAAAGGAGATAAAAATAAAGCTCGTTGCAACAAATGATGTACACTATTTGAATAAAGAGGATAGTAATATACATGATGCTCTTTTGTGTATACAAACTGGAAAAATAATTGAAGAAAATCAACGGATGAAGTTTCCAAGTGATGAATTTTACTTAAAAAGTTATGATGAAATGAATGATATCTTTGAAAATGTAGAAAATTGTCTTGAGAACACACTAGAGGTAGCAGATAAATGCAATTTTAATTTTGATTTTTCTAAAATGCATTTACCAGCATATACAATTCAATCGAATATGACAAGTGTTGAATATTTAAAAACTCTTTGTTATCAAGGATTAGAAAATAGATACAATCAGGTGACGGAAGCCTTAAAAGAACGGTTAAGAATAGAGTTATCAGTAATTGAAGAAATGGGTTATGAGGACTATTTTTTAATTGTATGGGATTTCATTAAGTACGCAAAAGAGAATGGTATTTTTGTTGGACCAGGCCGTGGTAGTGCTGGTGGTTCTTTAGTTTCTTATTGTTTAAGAATAACAGACGTCGATCCTATTAAATATGGCTTGATCTTTGAAAGATTTTTAAATCCTGAACGTATAACGATGCCAGATATAGATATTGATTTTGAGGATACTCGACGACAAGAAGTAATTGATTATGTTATAGATAAGTATGGAACAGATAATGTTTCACAAATTATCACCTTTGGAACAATGGCAGCAAGAGCAGCTGTTAGAGATGTGGGCCGTGTTTTAAATATTAATTATTCAAAGGTTGATCGTGTAGCAAAGACCATTGACAGAAGAAATACTTTAAGTGAAGAAATCAAACAAAATGAAAAGTTAAAAGATTTAATGTATAAAGATGATGAAATAAAAACAATTATCAAATACGCTAAGCGATTAGAAGGGATACCTAGACATGCATCAACCCATGCAGCAGGTGTAGTTATTTCTAAAAAACCAGTAGATTACTATGTACCACTTTATGTTCAAGATGGTAATGTTTCAACTCAATATGATATGACTTTACTTGAAGAGTTAGGGTTATTAAAAATGGATTTCTTAGGGTTAAGAAACCTTACAACAATAAAAAATACACTATTAATCATTGAAAAAACAAGAAAAGAAAAGATTGATATTGATTCCTTAGATTTGAATGATGAAGAGACATTTAATCTAATAGCCAAAGGAAATACTTTAGGTATTTTTCAATTAGAATCGACTGGCATGATTCGATTTATGAAACAGCTAAAACCTAGGAATATCGAAGATATAATAGCAGGTATTTCACTTTACCGACCAGGACCTATGGAATCTATACCAAAGTACATCGAAAATAGAAATCATCCTGAAAACATTAAATATTTGCATCCCTTATTAAAACCAATTTTAGAAGTAACTTATGGCATTTTAGTTTATCAAGAGCAAGTAATGGAAATTGTTAGAAAGTTAGCTGGGTATTCTTATGGAAGAAGTGATCTTGTTAGACGAGCCATGAGTAAGAAAAAAATGAAAGTAATGGAAAAAGAACGGGAGATTTTTATTCATGGACAAGTGAATGATTTAGGTGAAGTTATAGTTGACGGTTGTCTTAGAAGAGGTGTCGGTGAAAAAGTAGCGAATATTATATTTGATGATATGATTGATTTTGCTAGATACGCTTTTAATAAGTCGCACGCCGCAGGTTATGCTATGATTGCTTATCAAACGGCTTATCTAAAGACTTGTTATACTGTTGAGTTCATGGCCGCTTTAATGACAAGTGTTTTAGGAAACCATTCAAAATTGTCCCTTTATATTCAAAATGCTAAAAAAATGGGCATTGAATTATTAAAACCTGATGTCAATAAATCCTATAAGAATTTTGCTGTTGAAGATGGAAACATTCGCTATGGGTTACATGCCATAAAAAATGTTGGTACGGGGATTATTAAAGAAATTGTTTCAAAAAGAAAGTCAGGTCCATTTAATAGTTTTATTGGTTTTTGCGAAAGAATAGAGCCAAGTGAGCTCAATAAGCGTGATATTGAAAGTCTAATCAAAGCTGGTGCATTTGACAGTTTTGGTTTGTATCGATCACAATTATTAGCAATCTTTGATCGTGTTGTCACCAGTATACATGATAACTCTAGAAAGAATGTTAAGGGACAGGTATCGTTATTTGAAGTCAATGAATCCTTTGTAAATAACAACATTATTGACTATGATATTCCTGAAATAGACGAGTTAAGAGAAAACATATTATTACAGTTCGAAAAAGAAGTCTTGGGAATATATTTAAGTAGTCATCCCTTTAGTAAATGGCGCAAAAAATTTGATGACTTTGATATTCAAAACATTGGTGAGTTTATTGAAAGAGTCAAAGGAAAAGAAGAGCTATATGATAATAAATCTGTTGTTCTTATAGGTATGATTTCGAAGTTCAATTTAAAAATCACTAAAAATTCCAATGAAATGGCCTTTATTACAATAGAAGATATATATAATGAACAGGATATTATAGTTTTTCCTAAGACTTTTAATCGTGTTAAAAATGTTTTAAAACTAAATAATCCGATTATTATTAAAGGCCGAATTAACTTTGATGACTCTGATATACCTAAGATTATTGCAGTAAAAATCGAAAAAATTGATGATACATTAGTTAATGAAATGAAGCAGAACAATAAAAAATTGTATATAAAAGTTAAAAGATACAATAAGAAAGATATTTCAAAAATAAAAAAAGTTATAAAAAATTATCCGGGATCTCAAAGTGTAGTTTTATATTTTGAAGACATAAAAAAGAAATATATTTTAAAATCAGAATTTAAGATTCAATACTCTCAGGATTTAATTAGTGCGATTGAAGCAATTGTTGGTTCTGAAGGAGCAAAATATTGTTGAATTATAGTAAATTTACTTAAAATTTACTCAAAAATGTAAAAACTATTGAAAAAAATGATAAAATAGAATAAAATTAAAGGGTAGGTAATAATTGAGGTGAAAAAAATGAAAAGAATTGCAGTTTTAACAAGTGGAGGAGATGCACCGGGAATGAATGCCGCTATTCGTGCTGTTGTTCGTGTAACTATTTATAATGGACATGAAGTGTACGGTATTAATCAAGGGTATTCTGGTTTGTTAGAAGGTGATATTCATAAAATGGATGTTTCTTCTGTAGGTGACATTATTCATCGTGGTGGTACAAAATTGAGAACGGCTCGATGTCCTAAGTTTAAAACCCCTGAAGGGATTGAAAGAGCTATTGAAGTGCTTAAAATGTTTAAAATTGATGGTTTAGTAGTTATTGGTGGTGATGGATCACTTACCGGTGCTAAGAAATTATGTGAAGCAGGAATGCCAACAATTGGTGTACCAGCAACAATTGACAATGATCTGGGTTATACTGATTATACGATTGGTTTCAATACTGCATTAACGACTGTAGTCAATGCCATTGGAAATGTTAGAGATACTTCTACTGCCCATGGCCGAGCAAATATTATTGAAGTTATGGGAAGAAATTGTGGTGATATAGCACTGTATGCTGGTTTGGCTGGTGGTGCCGAAAGTATTATTATCCCAGAAATCGAGTTTGATGTAGATGATATTTGTCAGAAGTTACTTCGAGGAAAAAACCGTGGAAAACTCCACAATATTATTCTTTTAGCTGAAGGCGTGGGAAAACCCTATGAATTAGCTGAAAAAATTGAAGAAAAAACTGGCATTGGTACAAGAGTAAGTATCATTGGTTATTTGCAACGTGGCGGTACACCATCTCCCTATGATCGGGTACTGGCAAGTCAATTTGGCGCTAAAGCTGTTGAATTATTAATCAATGGTGAAAGTTGTAAAGCTGTAGGTATCAAAGGTAATAAAATTATCTCTATTAATCTTGGCGAAGCCTTGGGGATCACAAGAGAAATTGATAGAGATTTATATAAATTGACAGAAATTTTAGCGATTTAGACCCAAATTTTATGACAAAGTTACATTGTATTATTTATGGAATTATAGTAGTTTATAAGTAAGTACTAGTAAAAGGATAAGGAGATTTAAATGAAAAAAACAAAAATTGTTTGTACGATAGGCCCAGCAAGTTCTGACAAAGAGGTATTTAAGGAACTTGTTAAGAATGGTTTAAATGTAGCAAGATTGAATTTTTCTCATGGAACTCATGAAGAACAATTAGAAAAAGCTAATATGATTAAAGAAGTAAGAGAAGAGTTAGGTGTTCCTGTTGCATTATTATTAGATACAAAAGGTCCTGAAATAAGAACTGGCAAATTTAAAGAAGATGTTATTCAATTAAAAACTGGTCAAATATTTACTTTTACAACTGAAGATATATTAGGCGACCAAGAGAGATGTACATTATCTTATAAAGGTTTAGCCAATGATGTTGTACCTGGTGATCGTATTCTAATTGATGATGGTCTTGTAGAATTAAAGGTTATTGATGTGAATCCAACAGACATTAAATGTGAAGTATTAAATGATGGTCCAATAAAGGATTATAAAGGTGTTAACGTTCCTGGTGTTAGTATTAATTTACCAGCAATGACTGATAAAGATAAAGCCGATATAATATTTGGTATTGATAATAATATTGATTATATTGCAGCTTCTTTTATTAGAAAAGCAAGCGATGTTTTAGAAATAAGAAAAGTTTTAGAAGATAATGATGCCCATGAGATTCATATTATTTCAAAAATTGAAAATCAAGAAGGTGTTGACAACATTGATGAAATTATCGAGGTATCTGATGGAATCATGGTAGCAAGAGGTGACTTAGGGGTAGAAATACCAATGGAACAAGTGCCAATTGCTCAGAAAATGATGATTGAAAAGTGTAATATTCAAGGTAAGCCTGTTGTTACTGCAACTCAAATGCTTGATTCAATGATTAGAAATCCAAGACCAACAAGAGCAGAGACGACAGATGTTGCAAATGCGATTTTTGATGGAACAGATGCAATTATGTTATCTGGCGAAACGGCAATGGGTAGTTATCCAGTTGAAGCAGTTCAGACAATGGCTAGAATTGCTAGATCCGCTGAAGAAGCTATTGATTATAAAAAATTACTTAATGATAAAGCGAATGCTGTTTCTGAATCAGGTGTAACTTTTGCTGTATCTCACGCAACTTGTACAACTGCATTAAACTTAAAAGCATCTGCAATTTTAACAGCAACTGCTTCTGGGTTTACAGCTAAGAAGATTGCTAAACTAAGACCTAAATCAATGATTGTTGCAGCAACACCAAATGAAGCTGTTCGAAGAAAATTAGCTTTAGTGTGGGGGATTGAATCTGTGCAAATTGATGAGGTAGATTCGACAGATGAAATCTTTGATTATGCAATTGCTGAGGCAAAGAAAAATGGTTATATTAAACATGGTGATTTAGTAGTTATTACAGCCGGTGTACCTGTAGGTGTCGCTGGAGCAACAAACTTAATGAAAGTTCACTTAATTGGTGATATTTTAGTAAAAGGTACTGGTCTAGGCAAGCAAGTAATAACAGGAAATATTTGTGTTGTAAATAGTCTTGAAGATGCTCAAGAGAATTTCCATAAAGGAGATATTATTGCAACAACATCTACTGATAAAGATTTAATGAAGTTTATTGAACAAGCTTCAGGATTAATCGTAGAAGAGGGTGGCTACACGTCACACGCAGCTGTTGTAAGTGTATCTTTAGGTATTCCTGCAATTGTTGGTGCTAAAAATGCTACTGAAATTATGAAAGATGGTGCTTTGGTTACATTAGATTCTGAAAAAGGTATTGTTTACGCAGGTAGAACAAGAGTATTATAAGATTAATATTTAAAAACTAATAAAATCCCTTTCGAGGGGTTTTATTTTAAAAAAACAGGAAACCGGTTACCTCAAGGAGGCGATTATGAAAAATGAAATTATGTTAATCACATACCCAGATAGTTTAGGGAAGAATTTAAAAGAGTTAAATCAAGTTTTAGATACACACTTAAAAGATGTGGTAAAAGGGGTTCATGTGTTACCGTTTTATCCATCATCTGCTGATCGTGGATTTGCACCTTTAACCTATGAAGCAGTTGATCCTGATTTTGGGACATGGGATGATTTGATTGATATGAGTCAAGATAAAACACTAATGTATGATCTAATGTTGAATCATATTTCTGCATCTTCTGAATATTTTCAAGATTTTTTAGATAAAAAAGATGCATCTGATTATAAAGATTTTTTTATAAAATACAGTGAGTTTTGGCCTAATGGCTCACCTACGGAAGAACAAGTAGATAAAATTTATAAAAGAAAACCAAGAGCACCTTTTATTAAGGCTGAATTTTCCGATGGTACTACAGAAAATATTTGGTGTACATTTGATACAGAACAAATAGATTTAGATATTAGAAAAGAAGCAACACGAAACTTTATTAAACAATCACTTGAAAATTTATGTGATAAAGGTGCAAAAATTATCAGAATAGATGCTTTTGCATATGTTACAAAAAAAGTTGGTACAAATTGTTTTTTTATAGAACCTGATACTTGGGAAATATTAGATTTTGTAAGAAAAATTGCAAATGATAAAGGCGCTATTATTTTGCCAGAAATTCATGAGCACTATTCTATTCAACTAAAATTAGCTGAGAAAGATTACTATGTTTATGATTTTGCGTTACCAATGCTTGTTTTACACGCACTCTACAGTGGGAAAAAGAAAAATCTAATTAATTGGTTAAAAATGGCACCGAAAAAGCAATTTACTACTTTAGATACACATGATGGCATAGGTGTTGTGGATGTAAAAGATCTCATGACTGATAAAGAAGTGGAGTTTACAAGAGAGGCGTTGTACTCACAAGGAGCTAATGTGAAAAAAGTATATAGTTCTGAGAAATATAATAACTTGGATATTTATCAGATTAATTGTACATATTATTCAGCATTAGGGAATAAAGATCAAGCGTATCTTCTAGCAAGAGCTATACAATTTTTTACACCAGGGATACCTCAAGTATATTATGTTGGGTTGTTAGCTGGAGAAAATGATATTCAATTACTGGAAGAAACAAAGCAAGGTCGAAATATTAACAGACATTACTATGATCTAGAAGAAATAGAACAAGAAATCGAAAGACCTGTTGTTAAATCATTGTTCAATTTAATGAAATTTAGAAATAGTTATAATGTATTTAATGGGCAAATGACAATCGCTGAAACAGATTTCCCAAATATGCTAGAGATCAAATGGACTTTAGGAGATAAATATGCTGTTTTGAAAGCCGATTTAGCTGTGCATGATTTTGAAATTTTGTATTATGAAGATGGTCAAGAGAAAAAATTAAATTTATAATTTGTTTTAGTCTATGATAATTCGGTATTATTACTTTAAGAAGGTGATAACAATGTATGAGAAAGAGTTAAGTGTATGTAAAGACATTGTTTTAGCTGCTAGTGAAGAAATCCTTAAAGTTTATAATACCGATTTTAATGTAGAAAAAAAGGATGACGAATCACCAGTAACTAGAGCAGACATTGAAGCAAATAAAGTGATTGTGAATATCTTGAAAAAAGAGTTCAATTATTTAATTGTTTCAGAAGAGAGTTTAAACCATCAACAATACTGTGATGAAGAGTTTTGCTTCATTGTTGATCCTATTGATGGCACTAAAGAATTTATCAAGAAAAATGGTGAGTTTACAATTAATATAGCATTACTTCACAAAGATGAGTTGGTAGTTGGAGTGGTTTATGCCCCTGTTTTAAAAGAGTTGTATTATGCAGTAAAAGGCAAAGGTGCTTACTTTGAAAAAGATGGCATCACTAAGAAAATTAAAGTTTCTAGTCGAGAAAAACAATTAAAGATCTTAATTAGCAGATCACATCAAAGACTTAAAAGCATTGAGCTGTTGGAAGAGAACAAAAGTAAAATTCTAAAGATTTCAAGGCTAGGGAGTTCATTGAAAGGTTGTCGCATCGCCTGCGGTGATCAAGATGCTTATTATAGATTCGGTCCAACTTGTATATGGGATACTGCAGCAATGCAAGTAATTGTAGAAGAAGCTGGAGGCGTTCTAAAACTCTTAGATGGACGAAAGATAGATTATAGAAAAAAAGATTATATTAATGACGAGTTCTATATTATTAATGATGAGAATAATTTATTTAAAGAATACTTAAAGACTTAACATTGAATTAACATAAAATAACATATTCTTTAAGAATATAGTACAATTTAATGTATAATTAATATGTAGTGTAAACTTTATTTTTTGGAGGTATAGATGGAAAAGAATAAAATTTTAATCATAGAAGATGAAGCGCATATTATTGAGTTGTTAACTTTTAACTTAGAGAAGAATAATTTTGAAGTTGTTATTGCAAAAGATGGTGAAGAAGGATTAAAAATGGCATATACTGAAAAGCCAGATTTAATTTTATTAGATTTAATGCTACCTAAAATCGAAGGAACAAAAGTGTGTATGCAGTTAAAAAATAATCAAAAAATGCAGGATACACCAATCATAATGTTAACAGCAAAATCAGAAGAAATGGATAAAATCCTTGGTTTAGAAATCGGCGCAGATGATTATGTGACAAAACCCTTTAGTGTTAGAGAACTAATTGCCAGAATTAAAGTAATTATCAGTCGATATGAAAAAACTAAAACTATAGAAGAGAGCGAAGAAATCATTGAAACAAATGGATTAATTATTGATCTTCAAAAAAGAGAAGTGAAGATTAATGATATTATTATTCAGCTAACATTCAAAGAGTTTGAGTTATTATTGATACTATGTCAAAATAGAAAAAAAGTTTTATCAAGAGATCACTTACTGAACCAAATATGGGGTTATGAGTATTATGGAAACACTAGAACTGTTGATGTACATATTAGGCATATAAGAAGTAAAATTTCTGATGCTATTGAAACAGAATATGAAGATATAGAAACCATTCGTGGTGTAGGATATAAGATGAAATAGAGGATTGTATGCAAAGAAAAATAAATTTATTATTTTTATTTTCAATTTTATTTGGTATTTTAATGGTTAGTGCACTAACCATTAATTTAGTTGGAGATAATTATATTAAGAGTATAGAAAATGAATTGATTTCAAATTCTAAACTTGTAATTGAAATGATTAACCAACAAGATATTAAAAATTACGATGCTTTTTCAGAAAGAATTCATGAAATTACGAAAGCGCGTGTAACTATTATTGATGAAGAGGGTAATGTTCTTGGTGATTCTATTGCTTCCATTGATGGACTAGAAAACCATAAGTTTAGACCTGAAATTCAAAAAGCTTACGCGGGTAAAATTGGTAAGAGTCAACGTTATTCAGATACTATTGAAGAAGAAATGTATTATGTAGCACTGCCTATTGAAGAAAAAAAATTAGTCGTACGATTAGCTTTACCATTAGATCAAATTGAAGAAACTAATTTGATATTTTTAAAGCAAATACTAATTGCATCTATTTTAGGTATTGTTTTTTCCCTAATTCTTGGATTTAGATTTTTGAAAAGTATGATTGATCCAATAAAAGAATTAACATCAATGACTCAGTCAATCGCTCAAGGAAATTATGGCGAAAAAGTATTTATTAAATCAGATGATGAAATTGGTGAATTAGCTAATAATTTTAATCTGATGAGCGAAGAGTTAGAAGAGAAAATTCTTGAGTTAAATGAAAGAAATGATGAAACAAGGGCTATTCTTGGAAGTATGATAAATGGCATAATAGCAATTAACAATAGTAAAGAAATTATGTTTATTAATGAGTCGGTTCTAAATATATTTAACTATTCTATGAAATTAGAAGCAGCTAAGGGTAAGAGTATAGTAGAATTCTTTAGAAATGCCCAATTAAATAGCCAGATATTGGCCTTACTAAAAAAAGAAGATGGAGATTCTTTTGAAATAAAAATTAACCATTTAAGCCACGATAAAGTTCTTAAAGTTTATTTAAATAGTATCGTGTCTAAGAAAAATCCTCTTAGAAAAATTGGTTCATTAATTGTTATTCAGGATGTTACTGAAATTAGAAAACTTGAAAATATGCGTAAAGATTTTGTAGCTAATGTTTCTCATGAGATTAAAACGCCTTTAACGTCAATACGGGGTTTTATTGAGACACTAAAAGAAGTATCAGCAGAAGATATGGAGATTAGACAAAGATTTTTAAATATAATTGATTTAGAGAGTAAAAGATTAAATGGCTTAATTGATGATCTACTTGTTATTTCGGAAATAGAGAATAGTAACTACAAAAGTGTAAATGAACTAATAAATGTCAACGAAACTATTGATGAGATTGAGTTAATATTATTAGAGTTAGCTAAGAAGAATAAAATTGATTTAAAACTAAGTCGGGCTTCTGAACACTTAGAAATAATTGGTAATCCAAGATGGTTTAAGCAATTGCTAATTAATTTAATTGATAATGCTATTAAGTATACTCATGAAGGTGGAGAAGTAATTCTTATTGTAGATTATACTAAAGATCTATGTATTTTTAATATTAAAGATACTGGTATTGGTATTAGTGAAGAGCATCTAGAAAGACTTTTTGAAAGATTTTACCGAGTTGACAAAGCTCGATCTAGGAAAGTTGGCGGAACTGGTCTAGGCTTAGCCATTGTAAAACATGCTGTAAATAATTTTAATGGTACCATAGATGTGAAAAGTAAAATTGGTGTTGGTACAGAATTCACTGTTAAGATACCAAGAAATCATTTAACTATTAATACAGATTTAACATGATATTTACTTAGAATAAACATAAATAGATTATATCAGTGGTACAATTTACTTGTAATACAAAATAGTTAATAACACAATACACGAAACAAAAATAAATTTCCCCAAAAATTTATAACATTTGACACTACTTTGCTTTTCAGCAAAGTAGTTTTTGATTTATAATAATTAGATATGGTACAATAATAAAAAAGAAAGGAGAATATTAATATGTTTAAATTTTCCCCAGTAACTTTAGAAACAATAAAAGAAATTGGTAAATGGCGGTATAAGGGTGTGGTTAAAAGTATCTATATCACGCCATACTTAGAAAGTATTAACGCTGGTGAATGTATTAAAGGTCCTGACGGATGTGACGGTTTTATTGCATATATTGATGATTCTATTGCTGGTTTATTCGAGTTCTATTTTGAAGATGATATTATGGAGATTGGTATTGCTTTAAATCCAGGCTTAGTCGGTAAAGGATTAGGTAAAGATTTTATTAAATCAGGTATAGACTTTGGAATTAATAATTATAATTATTTGAAAGATTATATTCGCTTAACAGTGAATGAAAATAATAAATCAGCTATAAAGGTTTATGAAAATGTTGGCTTTAACTTCTATAAAAAAAATGGTGAAAATGTCGAAATGCGAAAAGAATTATGTTAAAGAACAAAAGTCTCTATTTAACAGGTTTTATGCTAAAGTAAGTTTTGTGTATAAAAATGATGCCTTTTTTCAAAATAGTGGTATAATGTCATTATAGTTTTATATATATTAAAATTTCGAAAAGAGGTGTAAGTATGAACAAATTAGAATTAATGATTGAGAATACAGTTAAATGGGGTAAGAATCATTTAAATAGTGATAAATATATAATGAAGTGTTTAGCTTTTGTAGAAGATGCTTTAGAAAAAAGTAATGGTATAGAAATTTATGGTGGAGACACTGCCAAAGAATCTGCTGATCTATATGCAGACAGTATTTCTGACGGTAAACCTGCAAAAGGAAGTTTTGTCTTTTATGACTGTAAAGGTGAAATTGATGGTAAATATGATAATTGGGGACATGTAGGTTTTTCTATTGGCGATGGGAAGATAATTCATTCTTGGGGTCATATTAGAATTGATAATTATTTAGACGTAGAAGCGTTAGATGGATCAGATAAATGGGACACACCCACTTATATTGGATGGGTACCCTTGAGCAGAGTTTTAATTGGCCATAAGAAAAAAGAAATATGTATATAAAACTATTATTTTTAAGAGAGGGTCTTAGCTAAGACTCTTTTTTAATGATAATTATTATCATTATGTTTAGAATATCAAATCATGGGTAACTATATTTTAAGGAATAAATAAAGGAGGTTATAATGAAAAACAAAGGTTTTTTGATAATGCTAGTGATTTTTAGTTTATTCATTTTCGTATCTTGTCAAGGTGCTGAACCAGCAGTTGAAGAAGACAGTAATGCTGAAATGAATGAAGAAGTTGCAGATATGGAAGAAAGTGAAGAAGCTACAGATATGGAAGAAAGTGAAGAAGAAGAAGCTACAGAGGAAATGCTAGAGCTAACACTTGCAGAGTTAAGTGAGTATGATGGCAAAGATGGTAATAGAGCATATGTAGCAGTAGAAGGTATAATATATGATGTTACTGATTTAGGTGCTTGGAACAATGGTATGCATAATGGTGTATCAGCAGGGAAAGATTTAACAGATGAAATTATGAATCAATCACCACATGGTACATCAACATTAAGTAGGGCTGAAAAAGTAGGTAAGTTAATTGAATAAAATAAAAGGGCTTCTCAAATGAGAAGCCTTTCTAATTATTCAAACTTATCGTAGTAAATTAATGCTTCGGGCATACCTTTATCTTTTAAAATTTCAATAACAGAATCAATCATTGGTGGGCTACCACATAGATAAGCCTCTTTCTCACCTGATTCAGTCATATATTTTTCTAACAAATCAGTTACACGACCTTCATCCCCGTTCCAATTACAGGCTTTCGTTGGTCTTGAAAGACAAACCCTCAATTTAAAGTTTGGTAGTTCTTTTTCAAGTTCTTTAAGTTCATCCATCATGTATAAATCACTTCTTGTACGTGAACCAAAGTAAAAAGTAACTTCTCTATCAATTTGCTCATCTCTCATATATCTTAAAATGCTCATAATTGGTGCTAAACCAGTACCTATTGCAACCATAATCATCTCTCGATCACCAGGATGATAGAAAAACTCACCATAAGGACCAACGATTGTTAATCGATCAGAAGGTTTTAAATATTGATGAACATAAGTTGTTGCAATACCATCGGGAACATATCCAATAAATAATTCTAATGATGTTGTGTCATTAGGAGAAGAAGCAATAGAATATGCTCGATAGATTTCATCAGGATTTCCCTTATATTTAGGCGCTAGTAATTGTATATATTGACCAGCTTTGAAATTAATTTCTTTTCCTTCGGGTAAATTTACTCTAATGTGTTTAATCTTATCTGTTACATCCTCTATAAAATCAATGTAATAGTCATATTGTTTAACATTAAATAACTCTTCAGGAATCTTTATTCGAATATCTTCTTTTACCTTTAACTGACATGACAAACGCACGCCGTTTTCCTTTTCTTCTTCAGTTACGTACCCAGATTCAGTTGGTAGAAATCTACCGCCGCCTTCAAGCACCTTAACTTTACAATAACCACAGCTACCTTTACCACCACAAGCTGATGGTATAAAAACTTCTTGCTCTATTAAACTTGAAAGAAGTGTATCACCACCGGTGACAATATATTCTTTATCATCATTTATAATAAGCTTTTTTTCTCCATAATTAGCAATGACTTTGTTAGCTAAGGATAGTAAATATGCCAGAGAACCAGATATTCCACTTATGATTACCACTGTTCTAATAATAACTGTCATATAAGCCTCCTATTGAATCTTTACTATGCCAGAAAAGCCTAAAAATGCGAGTGCCATGATACCTGTAATAATTAAAGTGATTCCAGGCCCTTCTAAACCCTTTGGAATACTAGCAGTTTTTAATTTTTTACGAATACCTGCCATTGCAACAATAGCTAATGTCCATCCGATACCTGAACCAGCACCAAATAATAAAGACTGTAGTAGATTATAATCTCTAATAATCATAAATAGAGAAACACCAAGAATGGCACAATTAACTGTAATGAGTGGGAGAAAAATACCTAAAGAATAATATAGATTTTCAAAGTATCTTTCAATAATCATTTCTACAAGTTGAACAAAAGCTGCTATTACAATAATAAATATTATAAACCGTAAATACTCTAGATTATATGGTACTAATACATAATGATAGATTAAATAGTTCAAAACTGAAGTGGCAGTTAATACAAATGTTACTGCTTGTCCTAAACTAAAAGAAGTTTCAATTTCATTAGAAACAGCAATAAAAGAACACATGCCAAGAAAATTTGCTAAAATCATGTTATTAGTAAAAATTGATGCGACAAATATTACGAGTGGATTAATTTCAACCATTTACAGGACCTCCTTCTGTTTGATCAGGAAAAACATT
>DATFJG010000152.1:0-15940 GCA_035269305.1 Clostridia bacterium | reverse complement strand
CTTATGAGTTTTAAGTCTTTAGTCAATTATTCTACTGTTACACTTTTTGCTAAGTTTCTTGGTTTATCAACATCATTTCCTCGTTCAACAGAAATATAATATGCAAACAGCTGCATGGATACAATACTTAAAAGCGGTGTTAAAATATCTAATGTATCAGGAATATAAATCGTATAATCTGATATCTCAGCTATTTCTTTATTCCCGCGTTTTGCAACTGATAAAATACTACCTTTTCTTGCTTTAACTTCTTTAATATTTGATAGCATTTTTTCATATAAATGATCTTGGGTTGCAATCGAAACGACTAATGTCCCTTCTTCTATCAATGCTATTGTACCATGCTTTAACTCTCCAGCAGCAATGGCATAAGAATTAATATATGAAATCTCTTTTAACTTAAGAGATGATTCATAAGATATTTCTACGTCTAACCCACGTCCAATAAAAAATACGCTTTCATTATTAAACTGTTCAGCAGAAATTTTTTGTATATCTTTTGATTGGTCAAGTATTTCTTGAACCTTTCCAGGTATATCATATAGATTTTTTATAATCTTATCGTATGCTTCTTTTTCTATGGTGCCTAGTTCATCTGCCATGTATAATGCAATTAAATAAAAAGTCATTAATTGGGTTGTAAAAGCCTTTGTTGAAGCCACACCAATTTCAGGACCTGCCCAGGTATAAAAAACATCATCTGATTCTCTTGCAATTGAAGAACCAACTACATTGACAATACTCATGATACGGGCACCTTGCTCTTTCGCGATACGAAGGGATTGCAATGTATCTAAGGTTTCTCCTGATTGGCTCACTGTAATGAGTAATGTTTGATTATCTATTAGTGGGTCCTTGTATCTAAACTCTGAACCAATTTCTACTTGTACAGGTAATTTAGAAAACTTTTCAATAACATATTTACCCACAAGTCCAGCATGATACGAGGTACCACAGGCAACAATATAGATCCTAGAAATCTTATCTAGTTCTTTTTTCGTTAAATTAATACCTTCTAATTCAATCTTTCCATCAGCATTAATGCGGCGATCAATTACTTTTTGGATGCCTTCTGGTTGTTCATTGATTTCTTTAATAGTAAAATGTGGATAACCACCTTTTTCTGCTGCCTCAATGTCCCATTCGATGGTTTCAATCTTGTTCTCCATTAATTGACCTAATTCATTATAGATTGAAACATTATCTTTTGTTAGAACAGCCATTTCACCATTCTCTAAATAAATAACCTTTTTTGTGTGTTTTAATATAGCTGGTACATCTGATGCAATAAAGTTCTCTTCTTCACCTAAACCAATTACTAAAGGACTGTCTTTTCTTACAGCTACTATTTTAGAAGGATCTTCCTTTGCTATCACACCTAAAGCATAAGCGCCTCTTAAACGTTTAACTGATTTTTCTACAGCTTTAACCAAATCTCCATCATAAAATTCATCTATTAAATGCGCTATGACTTCAGTGTCAGTATCAGACTTAAAAACTACACCTTTATCTTCCATTAACCACTTTTTAATCTCCATGTAGTTTTCAATAATACCATTATGGATTACTGCAATACTTTGAGTTTTGTTATAATGGGGATGAGCGTTTACCTCTGATGGCTCACCATGAGTCGCCCATCGTGTATGACCTATACCAATCGTTGAAAACAAATCTCCATTAATTGCTTCTTCTAAATTCTTGATACGACCAGCTTTTTTATTAATGTAAAGCTTATTGTCTTGATTAATGGCGATACCTGCTGAATCATAACCTCTATATTCAAGTTTTTTTAAACCATCAATTAAAACTGGTACCGCATTATTTACTCCAATGTATCCTACAATTCCACACATATTTTAACCTCCTATAGTCTTCTAATAAACAATAGGAATAGTAAGTTCATATTTTATATGAAATCAATTTTATCAATAAATTACTTTATTCTTTGTTTGATTTCTAACGATTATAAAAACCGTAAGGCACCCGCCGAATTTCGATTAACCTTAACCTCGTCTACTCATTTGAGTCCTGGCGCTTTTGTAATACTTAAATTACTCTAGTAAAAAAAATTCACCTCCATTTATTATTACTTAACTATTCCATTTCAGATTATAACATACATTACTTTAGTAATACTAGTTTATTAAGTTCTAAAATGCTATAATGGGGTTGTGAGGTGTTTTTATGAAGAAAAATGAAGCAATAAAAGACATAATTAGTGTTGCAATGCTTGCTGGAAAAATTATGTTAGAAAATGGTGCCGAAACTTATCGTGTAGAAGACACTATAAAAAGAATTTGTCATTCAAACAATATAGATGAAGCAGAAGTGTTTGTTATTCCGACGGGTATATTTTTATCAATTAACTATGAAGATGAACTTTATTCTTATATTAAAAGAATCAATGCAATTAATATTGATTTACATATTATCTCTTTAGTCAATGATTTTTCAAGATCATATGTTAACAGGGAAATTACTACAAAAGAAGCGATGGATGTTTTAGACGAAATTGCTAATGCACCAGATTTTAAACTATTCACTAGATGTTTTTTTGGTGGTCTCAGCGGTGGCTTTTTCACCATTATGTTTGGCGGCAATACTTTAGAGCTATTATTAGCATTTATTACAAGCTTTTTAGTAATTTTCTCTGTAACGGAGTTTAACAAATATAGTCAGTCGTTCTTTCTAAGAAATATTATTGGTGGCCTTGTAAATACCAGTGTTGCCATTACATTAACTTATTTTGTTAATCAATTAAATATCATGCCTATAGATTTTAATAAGATTATTATTGGCTCTATTATGCCATTAGTTCCAGGTGTAGCCTTTACTAATGCCATAAGAGACTCAATTAATGCAGATTTTGTTTCTGGTGTCTCTAAATTACTTGAAGCAACTATTATTGCTATTGCCATAGCAATAGGTGTTGGTTTTGTATTGCAGATTAATCTTAGCTTTTTAGGAGGTTTTTAAATGAATTATTTATCATTTATCTATGCTTTTATCTCAACAGCTGGCTTTTCTGTGCTTTTCAATATTCCAAAGGACTGTATTATAAAGGCTTCTTTCATTGGTGCTGTTGGTTGGACAGTTTATTCTATTTTTCCTTCTGAATCAACTATTATGACGGCTTTCTTTGCATCCCTTACCATTGGGATCTTAGGAGAGATTTTTTCAAGAATTTTTAAAGAACCTGTTACAATATTCATTATTCCGGGTATTATACCTATAGTACCTGGCTATGGACTTTACTATACCATGTTAAAAATCATAGAAAAAGATTATCAAAGCGCTACAAATATTGGCTTTGAATCAATCATTATTGCTTTACTTATTGCTAGCGGATTGATGGTTTCTGCTTCCATTAGTAAATTAGTTCAGAAAAAATCATAAAGAAAATTTTATCTATTGACAATTTAAATAGCAAATGATATTTTAAATGATAACGATTATCAGTTAAACGGAGGTATTATATTAATGAAAAAACTACTTGTACTAATTTTTATGACACTATTAATTAGCAGTTGTTCTGCATCAGAACCCGAAGCAACTATTGAAAATGAAACAGACAATCAAAAAATAGAAGAGAATGCAGTTGAAGCAGATCCTGAAAAAGATGTAACAGAAATTATTGGTGTTTCCATCGTTCCTCAAGAAACTTTTTTAAGGGCAATAGTTGGAGACAATTATGAAATTATAACGCTTATACCACCGGGTAGTTCTCCTGCTTCCCATCAACCATCCATTCGAACGTTACAAAAATTGAGTGAAGCAAAGCTTTACTTTTCAATCGATGTTCCAACAGAAGTATCAAATATTAAGCCTATGCTTAAAGAATATGAAAATTTAGATATTATTGATTTAGCTGATCAAGTTGATGAAATTTATTCACCAAGGTATTTTGGTACAAATAGCGAAGGGGATAAACATGACCATGACCATGATCATGACCATGATACTGAAGCAACTGAAGCTGATGACCATAACCATGAAGGAAGAGACCCGCATATATGGCTTTCTCCTAAAAGAGCTGTTGCTATGGTAGAGATTATGACAGAAACATTAATTGAAACTTATCCTGAAGACGAAGCATTATTTATTGAGAACAGCAACAATTATATCCAAGAATTACAAGCTTTAGATGAGTACATCCAATCAAAAGTTAAAGCAGCAAAAACGAAAGACTTTATAATTTACCATCCATCATATGGTTATTTAGCAGATGACTATGGCTTAAATATGATTGAAATTGAGTACGATGGAAAAGAGGCCAATATTAATGAGCTTGATCGTATAATAGAACTCGCTAATGAAAAAAATATTAAGAACATATATTATCAAGAAGAGATGTCTGTTAAACAAGCGAGAATAGTAGCAAATGAACTGAATGGTGATGTCATTAAATTGACACCTTTAAGTGCAGACTATATTGAAGGACAAAAGTATTTTATAGATACTTTGGTTGGTGAGACAATTGAGTAAACTCATAGATATTAAAAATTTAACTGTCAAATATGGTGATTATACCGCTATCGAAAAGGTTGATTTTTCAATTAACGAGAATAAATTTGTCACTATTATCGGTCCAAATGGTGGCGGTAAAACGACACTTATTAAAGCAATTTTAGGCTTTATTGAACCACATAAAGGCGAAATTATTAAATCGCCTAAGCTTAAGATTGGCTACGTTCCGCAAAAAAATAGTTTTGAACAAGAATTTCCTATAAGTGTTAGTCAAGTAATTCTTTCTGGTGATTTGGAAAGTAAAATAAGACTCCTCCACCGGTTTAAGTCTAAAAGTTGGAATCGATTAGATGATACGCTAAAACGATTAAATATCGAAGATTTGAAAGATCAACAAATTAACGAACTATCTGGTGGCCAGTTACAAAAAGTTCTTTTAGGGCGTGCAATTATATCTAATCCAAATCTATTAATATTAGATGAACCTTTTTCAAATATTGACACAAACTCAACTAATAAGTATTTTCATTTATTAAAAGAATTATCCCATGACATGAGCATTCTAATTATTTCACATGACATCGGTATTATCACTTCTTTTACTGATGATGTGGTATGTATGAATAAGACTGCCCATTACCATCATGGCAGCCATCTAACCAATGAAATATTGCAAGATACTTATAGTTGCCCTGTTGAACTGATCGGTCACGGAATTCCCCATCGGGTATTTCCTCACCACTCAGCAGGTGATTTAAATGATTAATCTAATTTTCAGGTACGAATTTTTACAAAATGCAATTATCGGCGCCTTATTTGCCAGTATCATTACAGGTATTATTGGATCCATCATTGTTGAAAAAAAACTAGTAATGCTCAGCAGTGGTATTGCACATATATCTTTTGGCGGCATAGGTCTAGGTTATTTAGTTAATGTCGAACCGATTCATACAGCATTTATTTTTTCTATTTTGTCATCTATTGGAATTGTTAAGCTGAATAATTCTCATAAATCATACCCTGATTCTTTAATTGGTATCTTTTGGTCACTAGGTATGGCACTGGGGATCTTATTTATCTATTTAAATCCTGGTTATCCACCGGATGTTAACTCCTATCTTTTTGGTGATATTTTAACTATCACTAAAAGTGATTTAGCACTAATCATTGGTATAACGGTCATTATAGTATCTGTCTTTATGATGTTCTTTAATTATTGGTTAGCTTACTTTTTTGATGAAGAATTTTTTCATACTTTAGGTTTTAGTAAAAGTTTTTTTGATTATACATTGTTTATACTAATTGCAATTGCAATTATTGCCCTTGTTAAACTTGTTGGGATTATTTTAATCATAGCACTTTTAACGCTGCCAACAGCAATGGCAAAGCTTTTTTCAAATACTTTTAATAAGATCATTTTTCTAGCCAGCGGCTTCTCATTTATATTTATTATGAGCGGATTATATATATCATATATTTTAGATATCCCTTCTGGGGCATCTATCATTATTTCCTCAGCAACTATTTATTTTATAACATTGGCAATAAAAAACTAGGGATTTCTCCCTAGTTTTATTTTTGTTTCTTTCTAAAAAGTATGCCCTTTTTTAGGAACTATACACATTAATACTAACTTGCTGTCTGAAGTATTTTTAAATTGATGGGTTTCACCTGCAGGAATGTATGCAATAGAACCCTTCTCGATTTTATTTTCTTTACCTTCAAGAAATAAAACCCCTTCACCTTCTAAAATATAATTAATATGCGGCCAACCATGGTTGTGTTTTGGTGTATAACCATCAACACCTACTTCGAAAGTTCTCATAACGTGATCTTCCCAACCATCCTCTGGGCCTATCAAAACTTTCATCATAGCCTTTTTAGCACCTGGATGTGATACTTCAACTTTTTTAACATCTTTCTCATGATTTAACATTTTTCACCTCTCTTAATTTCATCTTTTATTTTATTATATCATAAATGTCAAAAAAAATATATTTAGGGCCCCTAATCAATTGTCAAGCTGCAAATTCTATGATATACTTTTGGAGTTGAAAGGGGTATTTATGGATTTTATTGAGAAAAGAAAACTTATATTAAATGGTAATATTAAAAAAGTTATCTTAACTTTATCATTACCTATTATGTTTAATAATTTAATACAAACAATATATAATTTAACAGATACATATTTTATTGGTCGCTTACCTGGTAATAAAATTGCTTCCATTTCTTTTGTCTGGCCAATCATATTTTTTATGATGGCTTTTGGTATTGGAATTTCTATGGCAGGTACTGGTCTAATATCTCAATATCTTGGTTCAAATCAAGAAGCAAAGGCTATGAAGGTTTCTGGACAGATTATATCCTTCTCTGTAATATTTTCTGTTACAATGGGAATTCTTGGTTCTTTAGCTAGTTATAAAATAATAGCAACGATGGGTGCAACAGGGGATCTTCTTAAATATGCTAATGAATATTTAAGCGTCATGTTTCTAGGGATGCCTACAATGTTTATAATGTTTGCTTATACTTCAATCAAACGTGGTGAAGGAGACACTGTTAAACCAATGATTATTACGCTTTTTTCAGTTATTATGAATATAATTCTTGATCCAATATTCATGTTTACTTTCGGACTAGGTGTAAAAGGAGCAGCCTATGCAACTATTTTATCAAGAGGTGTCTTTGGTATTTATGCAATTTACACTCTATTCAAACCACATAATGCACTACAACTTAAAATAAATGATCTAAAATTTGATAAAGAACTCTTAACTAAACTTATAAAAGTAGGCATGCCAGCATCTATCGGCCAATCTACTGCTGCTTTAGGTTTTGCTGTTCTGAATATATTTATTGTTTCCTATGGAGAAGTTACCCTTACAGCCTTTACTTTAGGGAACCGAGTAACATCTCTCATTATGATGCCAGCCATGGGAATTGGTAATGCGCTTTCACCTATCGTCGGTCAAAATCTTGGAGCTGAACAAGTTAAACGTGCCAAAGAATGTATAAAATCGAGTGTCATTATGTCAACAGTATTTTTGGCTATTGGTGGTGGTATTATTCTATACTTCTCAAATGAAGTATTAGGTGTATTCACTTCCAATTATAGGATTTTAGAACAAGGTATACCCTATTTGAGATTGATCACTATATCTATACCACTCATGGGTTATTTTCAAATCTTAAATGGTATCTTTCAGGGCTCTGGACATACAAAATTTGCAATGTTGCTTATGACTGGTCGTCTATGGCTTTTAAGAATCCCATTAATTGTCTTATCAAAAAATTTCACTAATTTAGGTTATAATGGTATTTGGTACTCAATGGTATTAAGTAACCTTCTAACTGTACTTGTCGGTTATGCTATCTACAAGTCAGGGAAATGGGAAACAAAGGTTATTAAAAGAGAAGAAAAAATTATCGAAGGAGTTTCTTAAACGAAAGAATCAATGGATTATTTCAAATAAAAATCACGTAATTAATCATCAATTACGTGATTTTTTTATTAACTTTTTTTACTCATTGACTATGATTCTATTTTAACGCCTACAAGCTTAGCAATATCTATGCTTTGAGTTGCTGCTATAACCAATCCCTGGATGTCTTCATACCGCGCTGTAAAACCTTCAATTTTAGAAGTTGATAAATCAACATCTTTTAACTTCACACCAGAAAATTGACTTTTACGTAAATCTACATAATCAAACGAAATCCTTCTAAAATTACTTGATTGAAAATCACTTTGTAGTAAAATGCTTTCATCAAATAAAACATCTTTCATAGTAGTATATCTAAAAAAACTATATCTTCCTTGACATGCTTCAAAAACTACATTCTTAAAACTACCATCAGAAAAGTTTGTTCCAATAAGTTTACAGCTTTCAAACCTGACTTGATGAAAAATACTCCCCCGAAAATCAATATTAGAAAAATCGCAATTTCTGAAAATTGCATTTGTAACATCTAAAGTTTCTATTGATACATTAGAAAAATTAACATTGTCAAAGATTGAAGCGCTAACATTCAAGTATTTAACCTCTAAACCTTCAATTAGCAGGTCTTCTATGATACTTTCTGAAACAATCTCATCTTCCAATAATATTTCTTTAACGTTTTTAACTTTTTTTAAAGCATTCGGTAATGTTGGTTGAATTATTTTATAATTATTTTTAGCATTTTTTATCATACCATACCACTTACATTCAATAGAAAGTAAATTAATATTATTAAGAAAAATAACCCAATACTCATAGGTAAAAGTAATTCTTGAATAAAGAAATTTAACCTTTTACTTAACTGATTTTTTTCTTTAACCTTCAATTTTATTAAAGCTTCTTTCGCTAAGTTATAAGCATTTCTTGACTCAGAAGCATTTTTATAATCCTCAATTTTAAAATATCTCAAATTTCTTTTAAACTCATCCATGAATAATCTGATTTTCTTCTTATATTCAAATTCTTTTTCTAATAAATCTAATGTGTATTCGTCTTTGTAATAAAGAAAAACATATTCAGAAGGATCATCTTTAATCATTCTAAATAGATATGGTTTAGTAGTCCTATGCTTAAAATCTTTAGGATTTTCTAATAAATTAACAAAAGTTAACTCAGACTTCAATTGTCTGAAATCAAAAACAATTTGCTTTTTCTGTAAATATATCGCAGACATATTGCTTAATGAAATATTCTCAGCAATATAGTACCAATCATTTTTCACAATTTTTTTCAAAGGTACTGTACCTTGTTCTGCTATGGTTTGATTTTCCTCACCATCTACTAAATCCTCAGTTTTAACATTATAAAGAATCCTTATATCAAACATTTCTAAGGTCTCTTCAATTTTCATGATTACTTGATCCCTCTTTTGAATAAGATAGTACGTTTGTCTATTAAAAAGTTCTATAAACTTTTTAACCTTACGTGTCGGCGACATTAAAAATTCTGGATAGGATAATTCATAGCCTTTAACTTTTTCTTCTGATAAATAGTAATATGGATCTGTTATGAATAAGCCATCATTTTCATATTCGTCTCTATTTTTATGATTTACTAGTTTTTTTCCTTTTTTCTCTAATTTATTGTGATAATGAACATCTATTATGAGCTTCGTAAAATCTAAGTGAATTAATCCCCTTGTATAGTACACACTATGTATTTCAGTATTATTTGCATTTCGTACTAAATTCATGTAATCATTCTTTTCAAAATCTCTAATAAAGTCTACTTCCACAGGTAAAATAATATTCCCATCAAAATAATGATTATTTTCCCGATAACCATTCAAAACCTCTTTATTAGATGGTGCTTTGAATTTTAAAATTATTTTTTGCATAAGTACCTCTTTCAATTAGTATAGGAACTTTGATATTATTATATCACAATTATTACATTTTAAAAGTTAATGTAGCAATTTAACATTTTCTATACATTTAAAAATTAGGCCATCTACTCTCTATGAAACATGGTTTAAAATATAAAAACCTTATGGATATCCGTTAACGATACTCATAAGGTTTTTATTTATTAATCATTTAGTTTAGCAATATCTTTTCTATAATACATATCTTTAAATTCTATCTTTTTAACCTTTTCATAGGACCGATCTCTTGCTAACTCAATGGATTTTCCTAATGAGGTTACGCCTAAAACACGGCCACCATTGGTAACGACTTTACCATCTAATACTGTCGTTCCTGCATGAAAAACCATATCTACAGATTTAAGCCCTTTAATTTCATGACCTTTATTATAAACCTCTGGATAACCACCAGATGCTAACACAACGCATACTGCCTTTTTATCTGTCCATTCAAGTGTTACTTCATTTAATTTTTTATTATTCATTTTATCAAATATTTCGTATAAATCAGTTTTCAATCTTGGTAAAATCACTTGGGTTTCAGGATCTCCAAATCTTACATTAAACTCTAAAACTTTAATTTCATCGTCTTTAATCATTAAACCAACAAACAAAATACCTCTAAAATCAATGCCTTCATTTTGAATACCATTAATAAATGGTGTAAGTACTTCCACTTTTACTTTTTGATTTAACTCATCGTCAAACAAAACACTAGGGGAATATGTTCCCATACCACCAGTATTAAGGCCTAAATCTCCATCTAAAGCGCGTTTATAGTCTTGAGCAGTTTCCATAGGAATAATTGTTTCTCCGTCTACAAAGCACAACATTGAAGCCTCAATGCCTTCTAGAAACTCTTCAATAATTATTTTTGATCCAGCTTCACCAAACTTATCACTATTCATTAATGTCTCTAGTGCATCAACTGCATCTTTTTCCGTTTCAGGAATTAAAACACCTTTACCACCAGCTAAACCATCAGCTTTCATAACCATTGGATAACCATATAGACCCAAATCAGATTTTGCTTCATTAAAATCATTGTATTCTTTATATTGAGCTGTATTAATATTGTATTTCATCATAAACTCTTTAGCAAAGGCTTTTGAACCTTCTAATTGCGACCCCTTGGTATCCGGTCCAATAATGTTTAAGTTATTTTCTCTAAACAACTCTACAATCCCTAAAACTAAAGGGACTTCAGGACCAACAATGGTTAAATCAATTTTCTTTTCCAAAGCAAATGTAAGTAATCCATCTAAATCATCGCTTTTTATCGTAACATTTTCACCAATAGCCTTCGTACCTGCATTACCAGGGGCAACATAGATTTTTTCTACTTGATCTGATTGGCTTAACTTCCATGCAATTGTGTGCTCTCTTCCGCCAGATCCAATTATCAATATCTTCATATATTAATCACTCCTAGTGTGAAAAATGTCTCATTTTTGTCATTACCATTGTCATGCCATACTCGTTTGCTTTTTTTATCACTTCTTCATCTCTTATAGAGCCACCCGGCTGAATAATTGCTGTAATACCTGCCTTTGCAGCAGCTTCAATAGAATCTGCAAAAGGGAAAAAAGCATCAGATGCTAAAACAGAACCTTTTGTTGAGGTTTGAGATTGTCTAATAGCATTTTCAGCTGCCCAAATCCTATTCACTTGTCCTGGTCCAACACCTTGGGTTCTTAAATCTTTAGCGATTACAATGCCATTGGACTTAATATTTTTTACAACTTTCCATGCAAATTTTAAATCTTTCATTTCTTTTTCCGTTGGAAGGCGATCTGTTACAACATCTAATGTTTCATAAAGCTCACGATCTAAATCTTGTACTAGTAAGCCGCCATGTACTTTTTTAAAATCTAACTTCTCCACTGTTGGTTTTTCAAGAATATCTTTAAGTTCAAGCAACCGAATATTTTTCTTTTGCTTCAAAATTTCTAATGCTTCTTCAGAAAAACTTGGTGCAATGACAATTTCAATAAAAATCTTATTGATCTCTTTCGCTATTCTTGCATCAATTTCTCTATTCGCAGCAATAATACCACCAAAAATACTGATTGGATCTGCTGCATAAGCATTTTTATAAGCTGTGTAGATATCGCTACTTGTTGCTACGCCACAAGGATTTGTATGTTTAACCCCTACAACTGTTGGTTCATCAAATTCTTTAAGGGTCTTTAATGCACCATTTGTATCGTTTATATTGTTAAAAGATAATGCTTTACCATGTAATTGCTTTGCATTCACTAAACTACCTTCTAAATTTGTCACTTCTCTATAAAAACTTGCTTTTTGATGAGGATTTTCACCATATCTTAAGTCATCTACTTTTTCATATGTAACTGTTAATCGTTCTGGAAGCTTTTCATCACCTTTTTTATTACGTAAATAGTTAAAAATCAAAGTGTCATAATGAGCAGTATGTTCGAAAACCTTCATTGCTAATTCATATTTAAAGTTTTCATTTGATATATTTTTCTCTAGAACATTAATTACTTCATTATAGTCTTTAGGGTCCACTACTGTATAAACATCATTATAGTTTTTAGCCGCCGACCTTAACATTGTTGGCCCGCCGATATCAATATTTTCAATAACTTCTTCGAAGGTAACACCTTCTTTTAAGATTGTTTCTTTAAATGGATAAAGATTGACTACAACTAGATCAATGGTGCCAACATTCAAATCTTTCAGTTGATTCATGTGATCAGTAGAATTTCTTTTCGCAAGAATACCTGCATGTACTTTTGGATGCAAAGTTTTTACCCGTCCATCTAAACATTCGGGAAACTCTGTCACTTCAGTAATGCCAGTGACTTCTATATTATTTTCTTTCAATAATTTAGCTGTGCCACCAGTAGAAATAATCTCAACATTCAGTGCCTTTAATTTTTTTGCGAAATCTACTACCCCTGTTTTATCAAATACGCTAATTAATGCTCTCAAAATCATGATCTCCCTTCGACAACTTCTCTACTACCGTTACTAAAATTTCGTGCTCAACCTTCAAAATTCTTTTGGATAAACTTATATAATCATCTGTATCAAGTACTTTTACTTTCTTTTGCATGAGTATTTTACCTGTATCAATGCCTTCATCTACATAATGTATTGTTGCACCACTGTATTCTTCATTGTTATTAATGACTGCTTGATGAACCTTTTCTCCATAAAACCCTTTACCTGAGTACTTTGGTAAAAGAGACGGATGAATATTGATGATTTTATTTCTAAAAGCATCGATAATTTCCTCAGATAAAATTTTCAAATAACCAGCCAATACAACTAGATCGATATCATATGCCTTTAATAGCTTTAAAATTTTCTCATTCCGATTATAAGAATCAACATAAAAGCTTGGAATATTTTTGTTCTCGCCTCTTTTTAAAGCAAAAGCATCTTCATTATTAGATAAAATAAGTGAAACTTCTCCCTGAATTAAACCCTTTTCAGTAGCGTCTATAATCGCTTGTAAATTTGTTCCACCACCTGAAGCGAGGACAGCAATCTTTATTCCCATAATTTTACTCCATAATCTCCTTTAACAATTTTTCCAATTTGTATTGCTTCAGGTAACTGGCTTTTTAATGCACTATAATCACAAGCTTCTATAACAAAAATTAAACCAATGCCCATATTAAAGGTCGTAAACATTTCCTTTTGATCAATATTACCTTTTTCCTGCATATATTTAAAAACTGTTGGGGGTTGCCATGTATTTAAATTTACAGAAGCGCTTAAGCCTTCGGGTAATATTCTTGGGATGTTTTCATAGAATCCACCACCTGTCACATGTACCATGCCTTTAATAGAAACTTCATCTTTTACTTTTAAAAAATCATTTACATAAATTTTAGTCGGTTTTAATAATTCTTCCCCAAGGGTGTGCCCGAAAGCTGCCACTGAGTCATTAACATTCATTTTTAATTTATCAAAAAATAATTTTCTTACTAAAGAGTATCCATTCGAGTGAATGCCATTAGATGGTAACCCTACTAAAATATGATTTTCTTCTATGTTTTCTCCAGTTATAATATCTTCTTTATTAACAATACCAACAGTGAAACCTGCCAGATCGTACTCATTGTTTTCATAGAAGTCTGGCATTTCAGCTGTTTCTCCGCCAAGTAAAGGTGTTCCAGCTTCAGTACAACCCTTAGCTATACCGCCAACAATACTTTCTATTTTATCTGGTGAAATAATACCTGTGGCCACATAATCTAAAAAGAAAAGGGGCTTTGCTCCTTGACAGATAATATCATTCACGCACATTGCGACTAAGTCAATCCCAACTGTATCATGTTGGTCACACATAAAAGCAACTTTTAACTTCGTACCAACACCATCCGTTCCAGAAACTAAAACTGGATTTTTATAACCTGTACCTAATTCAAAAAGTCCACCGAAACTACCTAATCCACCTAATACATTCGAGTTGTAAGTTTTTTTAACATGTCCTTTTATTTTTTCTACTGCTTTGTTTGCATTTTCAATGTTTACACCAGCAGATGCATACGTTAATTTATCCTTCAATCAAATCACCTATCTCTTTTCAAATACAAACTTATGGCTCATCATTGGTACTTCCATTGGATAAACGCCATCAAAGCACGCACCACATAAATCGGCTTTCTCTTTACCTATTGATTCAATTAAGCCATCAATACTAATATAAGCTAAGCTATCTGCTCCTATTTCTTCACAGATTTGGTCAACAGTCATCATTGCACCTACTAATTGTTTTTTAGAAGGTGTATCAATACCAAAATAACAAGAATGCTTCACTGGTGGCGATGAAATTCTAAAGTGAACTTCTTTAGCACCGGCTTCTCTAAGCATCTTTATGATTCGTTTAGAAGTCGTTCCTCTAACAATAGAGTCATCGACTAAAACGATTCTTTTGCCTTTTATATTTTCTTTTAATACATTCAGTTTTAAACGAACGGCGAGTTCTCTAGATTTTTGATCTGGTTTTATAAAGGTTCGTCCCATATATTTGTTTTTAATTAATGCAATATCATGGGGGATCCCAGATGCTTGTGAAAAACCTATTGCTGCCGGAATACCTGAATCTGGAACCGCTGCAATCATATCCGCTTCAACGGGTGATTCCTTAGCTAAAATTCTACCAGCATTTACTCGACTTTTATAAACATTTATGCCATCTACATTACTATCTGGTCTAGCAAAATAAACATATTCAAATGAACAAAGAGCTTTATGACTATTAGCATATTGGATGGATTCTATCCCGTCATCACTAATCATAACTATTTCACCAGGTTCAACATCCCTAACAAACTCAGCTCCAAGAATATTGAAGATACACGTTTCAGAAGATAAAATATATTCGCCATCTAACTTCCCAATAGATAATGGTCGAATCCCATGGGGATCACGGGCACCAATAAGCATATCGCCATAGATTAAAACCAACGCGAAAGATCCTTTAAGCATTTCAAAACTCTTAATCAAAGATTCTTTTACACCGTGCTTATAATTTCTCGCAATTAAGTTTGCTATCACTTCACTATCAATAGATGTTTGAAAAATTGAGCCTTGGTCCTCTAAGTCTTCTCTTATTTTTACAGCATTCACTAAGTTTCCATTATGGGCTAAAGCAATTTTGCCACCTTTATAATGTACGACAAGAGGCTGAGCATTTGAAACAAAACTCTCACCTGTTGTTGAATAACGAACATGTCCAATAGATATTTCGCCTTTTAAAGATTCCAAAATTTCTTTATTAAATACTTCCTTTACTAATCCCATCTCTTTGTAATAACGAATCTCACCATTGTCTTTTACTGCTATTCCAGCGCTTTCTTGCCCTCGGTGTTGTAATGAAATTAAGCCATAATAGGTTAATGTAGAAATTTCATCTCTTTTTTTCGAGTGTATTCCAACAACGCCACATTCGTCTTTTAACTTGTCTTCAATCATTTTATTTACTCCAATCTTGATAATACTTCAGCATAGGTTTCCTCAACATCTCCAAGATCTCTTCTAAATCTATCTTTATCTAACTTCCTATCTGTTTTTGCATCCCATAACCTAGCTGTATCTGGTGATATTTCATCTGCTAAAATTACTT
>DATFJG010000151.1:0-47311 GCA_035269305.1 Clostridia bacterium | reverse complement strand
GTTTATTTGGTTTGCCGGTGTATTTTTTTGGATTTTTATTGTAGTCTTTAATCCCCTTAAAATAACTCATCCAATCTTTATCAAGTTTTCTTAATAGTTGTTGTCTGTTATGGGCATGTAAATACTCACAGTGCCAATTAACTTTAGCAATTTTATCATTTTTAGCATAAGGAATATAACCATTTTCTCGCATATTAAAGTTAGAAATATTATAGAGTTTAGTTGTATGCCAAATCAGTTCGTCTATTACTTTTTTCTGCCGATGACTTAAACTAATATATACCTTCTGTGATAGTTTCATTATTTTTCACCTCCTTTATAGATTATATGTTCATTATATCAAACGAATATTCGCATAGGAAGTGATTTTTTTAATTTTTATTTCTAATATCCAAAGAAAGAACTCAATTCATCACCACCCAAATCATAGATTTGGATGGAGTTTTCTTGAGCTAAGAGTGATAAAAATAGCAACCCTAAGAGTTGCTAATACTAGTTTTTAATGTAGTTGATTTTAAATCATTTAATTGTGTCATATATGATTCAATTGTTAAATTTTTCTCTGAAATAAATGTCACACAATCTTCTAAATGACTTGTTATTCTCACAAATTTTTGATTCTTCAAATCAATTTGTTTCTCTTAAACTTTAATATTTTCTTCAAATGATTTAATGTTTTTAACTACTATTCTATTTGTATCTAATGCGTCACTGAAAGACTGATAGGTTTCATTTACAGTAATATTCTGACCATCTAAACCTTCCTCTGTAATTGTATTAATTATAGAAGCAAAATCTTTCAGTCATTTTATATCACTACTGACTTGATTAATCGCATTAGCCATTTTAAGATTTTTCATAATTAGTGTTTCCAAGCTTTCAATTCCTTTATTCTATAGTGTAGTAGCATTATGAGCATATTTCAGAAGTTCTTTAATTTCTTCTTTCATTTAACTCATATAGATGACAAAACCATCAATACTATTTATAGTATCAACTGCATTATAACTTAAATAACTTTCTCATGAAGAGATGTTTTCTACTTTTCTTTATTTTTTTCTTTGTTCCTCGTTTAGTAAACTATTTTCAGATTTTAATTCATTAAAAAGTGAGGTTTTAACTTTAATAGAACACTCATCATACTAAACATTACTCCCTTCTTCCTATATTTTTCTTAACTTGAATTTTTGCCAAGGCTTTAGATTATCAATTAAATATAATTCTTCCAAATTAATTCTCCCGACAACATTTGTCTTGCCATTATTGGGACGATCCTTTAAAGCAATCTGTAGTTCTCCTGCATAACGGTTATATAAATCATTATCAATTAAAAGATCGCCTTTTTTAATTGTTCTTGTATTTTTGCTAGGAAATGATTCTTGTTTATATTTTACTCTTGGTTGAGTTGAACGAATAACATAATCAGATACATCACCTCTATAAAAATGTAACTCATCTATAACTATTTTTTCTTCAATAGGACTAATATTATCTTCTAAAATAACATTCATAGTTAAGACATCTGTATTAACTTCGCTTAAAGTTTTAAGCTCATCTTCAGAAGCATAACAATTGGCTATTATCACATCATCAACTAAACCATTATGAATTAAATCCTTCCCTTGGATTGCAATAGGCAAGTGTCTATGCTCCTCTAAAGTACATAATCCTTCTGAAGTTGGCCAGGGTCCAAAAGTTGCAGTAGGTGCATTTACAAAAGCTGCCGTTCTAATATTATAAGTTTTAAACTGTTTTGAGCACTTCATAAAGTGATCCCGAGATAAACCTGTATACTCATGAGGATAAAAATTATGACACCCATACAGATTTTGCTTTTTAGGTTGATAACTCAAAATGTTTTCTAGATATTTCGTTCCAGTAGAAATATTTATTTCAACTTTTAATCCATATGGATTAGCAGTCATAATAGATTCTTCTATACCTGAAAATCCAAGATCTAATCGTATACCAGATAAGCCTAAATCATTAAAATATCCTAGCTCTTTATAATCAAGATCTAAGGCGTTAAATACATCTGGGGTAACATCAGCAATAACTTCCATTGATTCTTCATTTGCAACTTCTATTAGCTTTCTAAACTTTTCAATTGAAACTTCTATGGAATCACTAAGGGATATTAAGCAAGTAAAAATTCTTTTATACCCATATTTACTGGCTAATCTTATATAATCAATATTTTCTTCTAGTGTTTTTTGATCGGGGTAAATAGAAATACCAAATTTATGCATCCATGCCTCCTATACTACTTTTCAATTTTCTTATATAAATCTATGAATTCTGTAGCTAAATCTTTTAATAAAAGAGCATTCATCAAATGGTCTTGAGCATGAATCAATAGCAATGATGCTTCTTGTTTTTCTCCTCCAGCTTCCGACTGAATTAAAGATGTTTGTACTTTATGAGCTAAATTAAGTTTTTCAGAAGCTTCAAAAATTTTTTCTTGGGCATCATCAAATTTTCCTTCTTTTGCTGCGCTAATAGCTTCCATCAATAAACTTTTAGCGTCTCCACTGTGACTAATTAAACCAAATATCGTTTCTTCCATTTTATGCTTCTCCTAAAATATTCATTGCATTTTCTAAAACTTTTTTACCATTCATGGTTCCATAGTTTAAGCTGTCGATTACTTCAACTACTAAATCTTTATCTTCTAATTCTTTTTGTAGCTTCTTTTTTAAATATCTTACTTGCGGTCCAAGCAAAACAAGTTGTACAGAATCATAGTGTTTCGTTGCTTCACCTTCAGACATTGCAAATATTTCTAAGTCTAAATTTTGTTCATTAGCGCTTTTTTCCATTTTGGTTACTAATAAGCTAGTAGACATACCCGCTGAACACACTAACATAATTTTTTTCATAACTTAATTTCCTCCTAATCAACTAGGTCTTTGCTAAATAATTCTTCTAATGTTTCAAGGGCACTTCCTTCATCATCACCATCAATAATCAGCTCAATTTCATCCCCTTGAACAATACTCATGCTTAACAAGCCTAGCATACTTTTACCATTTATTTTTTTTTCACCTTTTTTTACTTCTACAGTTGCATCGAAGTTTTTTGCTAATTTTACAAACATACTCGCCGGTCGAGCATGTAATCCCGTTTCATTTTTTACTTTTATTACTGATGTAACCATTTTCTTTCCTCCTAAAATCTTTATTCATATCTTTTTTTATTCATATTTATAATCATATTTATGTAATATCAGTATAAATATAAATAATTTCAATAGCAGACCAAGGGGGGCCTCATCCTGCTATTGAATTATCAATCATTTAAGCTACTTCTTCTTCAATTTCTGTAATACTGTGTCTATTGGATAATAAAACAAAAGGCACATACATTACAAAAGTTAATCCTAAATTAAATAGCGCTAATAATGCTGCCGCAACTGAACCATTTGTGGCTAAAAAAGCTCCAAGAACAGGTGGTGTCGTCCATGGTACAATAACAGAAGTCATTGGAACTATACCTGATGCAGTTGCTAAATAGGAAATAATCGTCAAAACCACAGGCCCAAATACAAATGGTATAAAAAATAATGGATTTAGAACAATTGGAATTCCAAAGACTACTGGTTCATTAATATTGAAAAGTGATGTTGGCGTAGCAATTTTTGCAATTGATCGATGGGCTTTGTTTTTACTAAAAACATAAATAGCTGCTAATAGACCAACTGTTGTTCCTGATCCACCCATATATACGAAACCATCAAAGAATGATTTCGTTACAATGTATTGCATTTCTAAACCTTGCTGTAAAAGCTCTGCATTAGCAGTTGCTAATGGCATAAAGACTGATCGCATTACCGGATCTAATATATTAGAGCCATGTAAACCAAAGAACCAGAAAATATGATTAAAAAATGCTACTGCTATTGCGCCACCTAGAGTATTGCCAATAGATGCTACAGGTGCTTGAACAACTTCTAATAAGAACTTTGAAATACTTGTACCAGTTTTTGCAATCCAAACTTGTGCAAATCCAACTAAAAATATCGTTATAATAACTGGTAATAAAGTAGCGAATGTTCTTGATACTGCTGGTGGTACACCCTCTGGCATTTTGATTTCTAATTTGCCGGACTTCACTAATTTTACATAAACTTCTGTCACTACTAAAGCAACAAAGATGGCACCAAAAAGACTTGCATAGGATGTAAAACTCCAACTAATATTACCCCAGGTTCCTAGTTGCTTCCCAATCAGTTCAGCAGGTACGGCTATACCTTCTACTGTTTCTGGAATACCAACACTTACATCTGCTTGAGGTATAAAAGTCATATAACTTGCTACAGATAAAGCACCAGCAGTTAATGGATTCACATCATATGATTTCGCTAAGTTATATGCTACTGTAAATGATATAAGCAGTGCCATCATAGCGAGTGTTCCCCACCAAACATTCCCACCTAAAGCTGACCAGCCTGATCCAAATATTCGAGACATAAATGCACCGTGATCATAACCTGGTAGACTTAGATTATTAATTAATACCGCTAGAGAACCAGCAATAATTAATGGCATAATTGCAATAAAACCATCTCTTATAGCAACTAAATGTCTTTGCGATCCAATTTTAGCTGCAACTGGAACAAATTTTTCTTCCATGAAACTCATAAATTTTTCCATCTTAATATAATTCCTCCCCTTTATTACTTTCTATTCCGACTATCGGAATTTCTTCTTACTTATCTATAATGCAAGGGGTGTGCCAATAGCATTATATAATTAACTTTTTTATAAACCCTTTTATTTCAACGTTTATTAAATAGTATTCTGATTCCAGATTCTAAGAAAACCTTTTCACACAAGTCTACACAGTGTTACACAGTTCATCATAAACTATTTTTCTTAAACATTTTAAGAATATAAGCTTTTTCATCATCAGAAATAATTACTTGATAACCTTCTTCTAAAACTTTAAGCAACTCGGATAACTGATAAATCAGACTTGAATTACTATTGATGAATTCATTGATTTCTTTGCTATCTCTTGCAACATTTTTCCCTTGTACCAACTGATCAATTAGAAATGTAATATGCATGATAATGCCTGTACGCACATCTGATAAAATTTTAAAATTCATTTCTTTTTCAACAGAATAAATAAAGACTTCAATAGCATTTATTAATTCTTCTACATCTTCTATCATTAAATGATCTGCTAGTCTCTCAGGAAGTACGTCAGTTTTATTAACTTCAAGTAATTTTTCCAATCGCTGTAAACCACTACCCGCCAAAACATCAATGGCTTCAAAAAAAGGAACGTCTTTTATTTCTAGATGAACAGTTGAAATAATTGCTTTAATCTCATAATCTTCTTTGATTTTTTGCAGTTTTTTATGAAATTCTGTCTGGTCTATTAAATCCAAGGTTTTAATGGGTATATCTAAATTAATATTTTTTTCTAAATATTGTCTAATTTTGTCTGAAGCACCTTTACCGGTAAAACATGCTGAAATGATAACTCCTTTTTTTTCATTATTTTTACTCTGTTCATAATTAATCATTCTATTTTTAGAAATCGACTGATAAATTTCTTCAAGACTTTGACCCATATCAGCTTTTCTAGCAGCAGCCAAGGCAGTAGGTGTGCTGACATCATCTATTGTTTTGGTTTGAATACTTAACTCTTTCTCTATAATCTTTCCAAAGTTTACCAATGAACCCATATCTACTAAAAATATAACGCCTTTTTCGCAATCCAGATTAGCAATTCTTTCCTTTACCTTTTGATAAAATCTTTGGGCTTCTAAATCTAAGGGCATATTTAAACCGATTATATTTTTTGCTTTGATTAAATCCTTTACTACATTAACCATGCTCGTTGCTGTCGATTCTCCATGCATCAATACAACTACTTTAACTCTTGATAATTCTTCCATTATGTTTTCATCTTCATCCATTGCTATAAACATTGTTAAATATCCTACTTCATCAAGGGGGACCTTTATATCAAAGACTTCATCAATTCGATTAGCCAAAGTCATTGAAATCATAAACTCCTTTTGATAACTCGTACGTACTTTGTTTAATTCAGGATAATAAACTGAATCACCTTTTTTTAATCGAGCAATTGAGCTACTTAAATGTAATGCTAAACCAAAGAAAACTCTTTCATTATATTTTCTGTTGAGCTTATTCTCAGCATACTCAAGTAGTTCTTTTGTTACGTCTAATACCTCTTGACTTACAATGGAAGCGACCTCGTTTTCATCTACACTTATCGAAAGATCATCGATGTACTTCTTAAAATAACTATCAATATCCAAATTAACAATTTTATTAATCTCTTGATTTGACAAACCACTTTCTTTTAAGGCTTCTAATTTTTTTTCAATTTCATCATAGAGTTCTTCACTACTTTCATTAAAAACACCTTTTGAATCCTGATTTTTAAACTGGAAGACATCTTCTGAATCCTTTAATAATCGGTCAATTTCTTTTCGCTTCTCTTTTAAGTGCATCAAACCTTTTTTTACATGATAAGGTAACTCATTTTGACTAATAAATATATAATTTTGATTATTCGATGTATATTTTAAAACTCCTCTTGCACAGGATAATTTAATATCACTTTTTAATTGACCTATATTATTTTTGCACGCATATAGCAATAAGCTTTTTAAAGAATTTTGCTCCATATAAATATCTTTTTTTACTTGAATTGCCTCTGATTTAATAAATCTTTTAATTAATTGGAATCTTTCTTTCATTGTACGCTTTCTTAAAGGTAATAGATGAACAATCATTGGTATTCTCCGTTGAAAAGTATCTAAAAGATAACTATCTAGATTTTCAGTTGTTGCCAAGACCAATCGTACATTTACAGTTTCCTTAGCATTTGTTTCCCCTAATACTCTAAAAAAACCTTTATCAATATAAGTAAAAAGCATTTCTTGACCTTGAGGGGATAAACGGTGGACTTCATCGAGAAAAAGAAATCCCTGATCTGCTTTCTTTAATAACCCATCCTTTGATTCATTTGCCCCTGTATAAGCACCTTTTTTTACACCAAAAATTTGAGAAATTAATAACTGTGGGTTTTCTGAGTAATCAGCACAGTTAAAATGTATAAAAGGTGCATCTATTTGAACCACATCTGATTTTTTGGCAAACTTATACATTAGTTCAGCAAATAATGATTTTCCAACACCAGTTTCTCCAGTTAACATTGTGTGTAGACCATTGGGTGGATAAAGAATGGCAGCTTTTGCCTGTTGAATTGCGGCTCTCAGGCTTGGTGAAAACTCTTCTATAGCATCAAAGGTAAGGTATTCATCATCTAATGTCATTTCAATAGACTTAAAAAGTACAGGCCGACTATTATCCTTTGTTAGCTGGCCTTCTTTCACCAATTGGTTTAAGTAACGACTAACATTTGCCCTGCCAAGTTTCATAAATTCAGCAACTTCTTTTGCTGAAACCCCTTTAGGTTTTTCTATAGTTATTTCCTCAACAACTTTATAGATCTCATCAATTTTCTTCATATTTTCCCCTCTTTAAAAAAAATTTGGTACACTCTCTTTATGTGCCTGTATTATCTCATCAAATATCTTAGTTGCTTTTTCAAATGAATTCACCAAGGGATGAGTATATAGGGCTTTTATACCTTTCAACCGGTTATTTTCTACTACAGAAGCAATCGTTAAATTCTCATATGACTTAACTTGCTGTAACAGACTTAGGGCAGAAGCGTCAATTTTGCCAACGGTTATTGGCTTAGCACCATTTTTCCCTATAACTGCATTGACTTCAACAACTGCCAGCTCAGAAAGTCCAGGTATCGCACCATCATTAATTGTGTTTACTGGATAAATCAATTGACGGTCATTTACAATGGCATCAATTAATTGGGTTGCTACTTCTGAATAATAAGCGCCACCTCTTTTTTCCAATACCTTAGGCTTCTCATTTAAATCTTCATTTTTATAAATTTCAAATAACTCTTTTTCAATAGCTATTACCTCTGTTGCTCTTGTTTGTCCTTTTTCATTAAAAGATTTTTTCTCTTCAGCTAATAATTGTTCGGTCATATAATAATAACGATGATAGGGACAGGGGACCATTTTTAAACTTCTCAGTAAAGTTTCTGGATAAGCAAGATCAGGAATATTATTCATTGAATTAGAAGCGCCATTTATTAATTGATTAATGACTTCCTCAGTAGCATCTAAACCATTGATATATACTTTTTTGCCATAAACTAAATGGTTCAATCCTGCAAATTCTACACGGACATCTGTTACTGGAACCCCCATACTTTTAGCAATATTAACTCGCATATTATAAGGTACATTGCATAACCCTAAAACATTTACATTCGTATATTTATTAATCGCTTCCGTAATCATCCCCGCTGGATTTGTAAAATTAATCAACCAAGCATCTCTCTTTGAGTATTTTTCAATTAACTCACAAATTTCAAGCATAACAGGAATGGTTCGTATTGCTTTAGCAAATCCACCTGCACCTGTTGTTTCCTGGCCAATTAAATCATACTTTAAAGGAATACTTTCATCTAATCCCCTCGCTTCTAAACCACCGACTCGAATTTGTGTAATAATAAAATCCGCATCAACTAGAGCCTGGACCTTGTTTAAAGTTGCAGTTATTTTTGTTTTCAAATCTACTTTTTTAAACATCCTTCGAACAAGCTGAAGATTAATTTGTAATTTTTCTTCTCCTTGTGGAATATCTACTAGAACGATTTCATCAATTAATAAAACATCTTTTCTTTTAATAAATCCATCAAATAGCTCCGGGGTATAACTACTCCCACCACCAATAACTACAATCTTCACAAATACCCTCTCCTTTAATTATATCCTATTTCTTATAATTACACACTATCTATTTATGTGCACACACTATTTCTTTTCACACACACATATTCTATTAGTGTGTAATTTCTAAAAATTTTTTAACTTCATCTGCATCTTCAGCATCTAATATTGCATTGACTAAAGGCTTTAGATTCTTTATTGAACTTTTATTAATCAAGGCTCTTGACTCTAAAATACTACTAGGACTCATAGAAAACTCATCTAAACCCATCCCTAATAACAGTGGGATTAGGTTTTGATTCCCAGCAACTGAACCACACATACCTACCCATATCCCTTCATTATGTGCTTTCTTAATCACATCATTGATTACTCGTAAAACCCCTGGATGATAAGGTGTATAAAGATGATTTAGTCTAGAGTTCATTCGGTCTGTTGCAGTCATATATTGAATTAAGTCATTTGTCCCAATTGAGAAGAAATCTACTGCTTTAGCAAGTTTATCAGCCATAATAGCGGCGGAAGGTATTTCTATCATAATTCCTATCTCTACCTCTTTACTAAAAGGAATATTGTCATGATTTAATTCTGATTTAACTTCCTTTAAAATACTTTTAATAGCTCTCAGTTCTTTTAATGAAGAAACCATTGGAAACATAATTTTTAATTTTCCATGGATACTTGCTCTATAGAGTGCCTTTAACTGAGTCTTAAATACCTCTGTATGATCTAAACAGTAACGAATGGCACGATAGCCTAAAAAGGGATTCATTTCTTTTTTAAAATTTAAGTAATCAACAGCCTTATCACCACCAATATCCATTGTTCTAATAATCATTGGTTTTTCTCCCAATTTTTCTAAGGCTTCTTTGTATATCTCATATTGCTCTGATTCCGTTGGTAACTGGTTACGTTCCATATATATAAATTCACTCCTAAAAAGACCAACCCCTTCTGCATCAAACTTAAGAGCATTCTCAAGATCTTTTAATCCCGCTATATTAGCAGATAACTCAACTATTTTACCATCTTTCGTTTTGGTTTCTACACCAATCAAAGATTTTAAATCCTTTTCTCTTTCTTTAATAGAGATTTTTTTCTTTTGATATTCTTTTATTAACGATGCTTCCGGATTAATCATCACCTCTCCACTGCTGCCATCAATAATCGCATAATCCCCTGACCGGATAACTTCTTTGATATTTTCAACACCCATGATTGCTGGAATGCCAATCGTCCTTGCAATTATTGCACTGTGAGAGGTATTACCACCTTCTGCAGTAATAATCCCCTGTATAACTTTTTCATTTAACTGAGCTGTATCAGAAGGTGTTAAATCCTTCGCTACTATAATTGTTTTTTCATCAATGGTTTTTAGACTTTGATCTGAAAAACCAAGGACGTTCCCTATCAATCGTTTCCCGACATCTTTCATATCTAAAGCTCGTTCTCTAAAATACTCATTTTCCATATTTTCAAACATCTTGACAAATTCATCTATTGCAACCGTTATTGCATAAGCAGGTGAGTAATTCTCATTTCTAATAAGATTTGCTATTTTATCAAATAATTCTGGATCATTTATTATCATTTCGTGAGCTTTAAATATTTGCGCATCTTCTTTGCCTAAAGTTTCTAATTTTTCTTCATACAATGCTTCGATAGCCTTTGAAACAGATTGAATACTGTTTTTTAATGTTCTAATGGCTTCATCAACATCTTCTATTTTTTCTTTTTTTACCTCTGGCAATTCTTCTTTAATAAATACTTTTCCTAATCCTATACCCTTTGAAGCCCCAATACCCTTCATTAATTTCTCCTCCTATAAGTTATATACACTAATATTAAATGCAAGTCCTATTCCAAACAAAAAGCAGGCATAGACTTTTCTTTAAAAAGTTTATGCCTGCCAAACAGTAACACACATTTGATTGTAAATAAAGTTTACCAAGTTTCATTCCATCTTGTCAAGATGCTTTTTCAACTACTCGGCTAAGTCAAAGTATAAGTTCACACCATCAACATAGCCCTGAGTAAAACCTAGTACATCTTGCGTTATTGGATTCTTAGCATCTAATTTTATTTTTACTGACCCAATTTTCTGCGATATCTCTGGTTTGCCTCCAATAGGCGCATTAAAAACACCAGACTGTACGCCAAAATTATCTTTCAGTCCTAATGCAAAAGCTTTCGCATCTTTCATTACCTTTTCATAATCGTCCCCTTCTAAAGTATGAGCAGCAACTGACCAAACCGATGTATTAACACCAACAAAATTTCCAATGAGATACTGTCCAGCATTTTTAATAGTACCAACAATTTCATTCGACACCATTGCTCCGTTTTCAAATGTGTCCATCTGCCCAATCACTTCATAGGTATAAGGATCAAAAGTAAGCCATGCCCATCGCTCTTCACCATTAATTTTTGCTGGTCTATCTGGAATCATAATAATCTTATTTGACTCCCTCATAAAATTGATTAGTTCTAATGACAGTCCCATTTCTTCCAAAAAATTGATTTTTCCCTCTTCATAGGATCGATCTAATAATAAAAACTCTGTGTTCTTAGGTGTTAGTTGCCATAAATCAAAGACACCCTGACCTTTACTACCTAGTACATCACTCTCTAAAGAGGTCATATATAAGCCATTCAGACTATTATAGCTTTGCATTAACGCTTCTTCCTCTGTATGTTCAGTATTATTAATATTCATTAAATCAATCGTCGTTTCAATACTTTGATCACTTCTTGCTTTACTAGAAACTAAAATGATCCGTGGTTCATTACTTCTACCAAGAAGGATATCCATCGTCTGACCTAGTTCTTTTTCAAAAAAACTTTGACCAATAATTAGATCATATATAAGCCTTCGATGGTTCCATTGAAGGGACATATAATCTGATGGTTCTTGCACTTTATTATAAACCTTGTCAATTTGAGCCTGTACTAAATCATATGCTTCTTGTGTCAAATTAGGACTATTGATACTAACAGTTATAAATAGATTTTCAGGTTTCATATTCTCATCTATCTTTTGGTAATGAGTATAACTATCCATTAGTGCATAAACTTCAACGCCTATCCGATGAATCGCGCTCTCTGAAAGGTCTACTGATTCATTACCAAGAATAATACCCTCAGGTGAGTCAACAAAAGTTTTGATTGAATTACCTTTTCTAGTAAAACCAATATCAACGGCATCTAAACTCAACTGGTCTAAAGGCATTCTTTCACTAAACAGTTCAATGGTTTCTAACGAAGGTTCATCTGATGTTTCACCTGCAAGAGCATTCGATAAATCTCCCATTTTTGCATTTCTTGTATGACTCTCCTTTAATACTTCGGCAAATATTGTCAAACGAACATCTTTGGGTTCATGATTTATATATTGATCTTCATCAATGTAAACTAAATGTCTCAAATCCTTAAAATCCATCATAAAGGGAAAGACCAAAAGATGATTCTCATTCTTGTCTTCATAACCAATCGCAGGCATCATATTATTGACTTCAATACTAGAACCCGAAAATTCTTGAAGTCTTTCTTGCCCAATCTCAGTTAAATTAACTTGGTATTTTTTGGGTGAGTATCCTAATCTAGAAAGCACTTGTATAGCCATATTTGCCATATCATTTTCATTGCCAAAGCCTTGGCTCACCATTGCTTCCTTGCTAAACATATAGTTGAATGCTTCCCAGGAATTATCAGAAGGTAAAAATCTAATATTATTAAGTACTTTTTTCATTGCTTCAACTGAATCAATTTCATCAATAATTTGACTCCCTGATAAAGTTAAACTTGGCATAGAAATATCTTGAGATTCCTTAGAAGTTTCACTAAAGCTTGTAATTTCTTGGTTTGATTCTTCTGACCCTTCTATTTTATTTTTTTCATAATACGCAACGTGTTTACTTAATACTTCATTTAGTTCAGTAATGAAAGTATCATTTTTCTCATAATCTATTTTTTTAACAGCTAACAACTTATTATAACTTCCCTTTTTAATAGGAATTTTCATAGATTCAAAATAATTAGATTCAATAAATGTTTCGTTATAATCCATTGCATCATCTAACTCATAGAACAACAAGCCTCTTCTATTTTCACCATCAAAAATAACAGAATCATTATTTAAACTCAACAAATACTTATCAGAATAATAAAAATCATAAGCAGTGGTTATTTCATCTTCATTAACATATTGGTTCACCTTTATTAAATCCTTGACACCTGATGATGCATATTGATCTAAATGATCATGGAAAGTTGCATCGATTAACAATATATTTCCACTATAACCATCAAAAGCCTCAAGTAAAACAGATTGATTGATAGTAACATCCAAATACTCGCCTTTGTATCTTTTGCCAGTACCAGGATATTTATCGCCTTCTGTTAATGAAATATTAACATCTTCATTTGCCAAATCAATTAGTAGATTTGATGCGTTATCTTTCAGTAGTTTTGGTACTTCAAATAATAAGGCTATACGATTATAACTACCAGGAGCTAACATGGTTTTGTCATAAAGACCAAAAGGGATCGTCGTTGTTAATGGATTTAAAGGCACATTAAAAGCGCCATTTTCTGTTGGAAATTCTAGAACAAATCTTCTATAAGGCTCAAGATCTAGAAGTGCATATAGATTAGATTGAATACCGCCAGAAATCTTTCTTATCCCTTGTTTTTCTGTCAATTCAATACTTTTATCTATTTTGGGTTCAGAAATATCCGTTACAATGAAATCAAAAGTTTCAGATAGCTTTTCATCATTTTCCTGTGGTAAGTCTTTTACTATAGTCATTTCTGGCAATAGCTTCCCAATGATTGGTAAATTAACCGTTTCATAATTGGTATCATAAAGATGAAGTGATAACCGATCAATTGCAACATCTGGAATTAAGAAAAGCAAACTACCTTTTTTATGGTCCATTGGTGGTACTAATACACTAACATCACCTGGATACGCTAAAGGGTTATTTAGAAGACCCGTTGCTTTCATTCCTGGATAACTTCCCCCTTCATTTACTGAAACGAAAAAATGATTTGTGATATTCGGTATTAAGTAACTTGGCACGCGCATCTCTGTTTCAATTTTATCATTTCCACCGACCCAATTGGCCGGATGAGATGAACCACCATCATCAATAATAACTTCTTGGGGTTCTAGAATATTTTCTAAATCTAAAGATACAGCTAAAAATCGATACCCTTTAGGGGCACTAACGCTTCTTAATTTTTCTAAAAAGAAAAGTTCATCAACTTTTAACTTAATTGCTTCGTTTTTAGATTCTTTATGGACGATCATTCGATTAGAGACAACCACTTCTTCAGAAGGTATACTATCCCCTGTAATTTCTTTTGCCACAGTTTTGTCATACTGTTTTAAAGGTTTAATAATCATATACTCAATTTCATTACTTGTTTTTACAACTACTCCTTCTTCCTTTTGAGATAATTCTACAAGAGTTGAGTTGCCGAAAGCTTCACGTTCACCCATTTTATTTTCTTTTTCAACTCGAATAGCCACTTGACTTAAATCACTGCTTTCAATTGCCTCTATTTCAAGTGCCAAAGTATTAAATCGCTCAAGCAATGCTGTCGCATTTGTCGTTACGATATAATCTCCACCAGCAATTGATGAAGACCTTTTAAAATCTTCTTCAATATCCGGTTCACCAATGCCTACAAAAAGACTCTTAATACCCGATTTTTTTAGACTTTCTAATTGTTTGTGTATTTCTTCATCTTCCGGATCTAGGGTTAAGTCTGTTACTAAAACTATTAATTTCTGGGAAGAAGGAATTTTATCCATAATTCTTCTAGCACTTTCAATGGCATTAGGTATATTGGTGCCACCACTACCACTTAACTGACTTAAACCACTTAATATTTTTTCTTTCGCATAGGTTCCCGTTTGAATGACAGATGCACTATCATCAAATTGCATAAGCTGTACCTGTATATTTTTTTCTAAGTTTATTATAAAGTTATACAAAATATTTTTAACAATGTTAATTCTTGAATCTTGCGCACCATCTTCTGTTCCCATAGAACCGCTGGTATCAATCATAAAAGTCATAATAGGTATATCACTGACACTTGGTGTTTTAGGTCTATCGTAAATGGCTTTATAAGTGCTACCAATTCGATTATTAATAGACTGAAATACTTCTTCTAAAATAATTTCATCTGACGCGCTAAAATATAAACCCCTTGTCTCACGGGCAAGTTTTTTCAAGGTTTCATCATCATGGCCTTCACCATAACCTATTGTTATTACAGGTATTTCATTTGATACCAAATCAAAAAATTCTTCCTTCGTATATTTCTCTTTACCGCCTAAATCATTTTCTCCATCTGTAAAAAGTACCACCGTTCTTCTTTGTTGGTTTTGTAATGACTCAATGCCTTTAAGTACTGATTGATAAAGGGCAGTATCGCCACCAACTTTTACTTGATCTAATACCTCTAAGCCTTTATCTTTTTGATCTAAATTATAACTTAAAATTTTATCATCAAAATCTATTATAGTTAAACGAGCATCTTCTGGTAATCCCTCAATAAATTTTTTGGCCGCTTTAATCGTACCATCCATTTCGCCTCGCATAGACCCGGATGAATCTAACAATAGTACAATACTCGGTGGTACCTGGACTTTTTCAATTTCTTTAATATTAACTAAAGTCCCACCTTCTAAGATGTTTGTGTTATTAAGATTTGGTTCAATTGTCTGAGTAGACGAATCAATTAAAGAGAAAACCATTTCAACAGTACGATTGTCTAAGTCCTCTTGAACCCCTTCTATGGCAATGCCACTAGTACTGGATACTAAATCACTTAAGTGGATAGATGCCTCGAAGGGATAAGGCACTTCAACCAGAGTAACTTCGCCGGCATTGACAGGTACATTTCTTGTAACATATTCTGGAATAATACTGCCAGATTTTGTTTTAATCCTTACATCCCAAAACCCAGAAGGTACATATAGTAAATAATCACCATCTGGTGTCTTATCAAGATAGCTACTATCCATTTTATAGTCGGGATGTTCTATATCAACATAAGCATCACTACTTTTTGAAGGCGTTGCAGTGATTGAACTTGCATACTCAGCACTTACTTTAATAGCACCTAGCAATTCACCATAGTTAACCTTTGAATCTTTTTCAACGGTTCTTAAATTAAAAGTTACGGACTTTGTTGAATCATCCCAATCAAATCTAAAATGACTTACCCCTTTGTGTTGGGATAGTTGTCCAATATTTATTGTACGAACACCATGATAATCTTCAACAGTAAAACTTTCTCCATACTCTTTTTCATAAAACCCAAAATTATTTTCCGTTTCAATGTTTACATAAACATCTCCTTCATCGCAGGAAATATCCAATAAATAATAATCATTTGACTCATGATACATTGATAAATAATATTCATAACTATCAATTTCAGATGGCTTAATAGTAATTTCCTCATCTGGTTTTATAATATTTTCTTTTAAAATTTTATATTCAATCGTATTGTACCCATAGCTTTGAGAAACTGTTCCCCACCATAAGTCACCGGATTCATCCACTACAGAAAATATCAATTCATCATCAAAATTTTTATATATTTTACTATTTTTATCCTCTATGTATTTTGCTAGATCGTATATGAATTGCTTGTTTTCTTCTTCAGTTAATGCCTCTTCATATGGTATTTTCAATGACCAATAGTTCCCATAAATTCTTCTATCTTTTTTAAGATTATACTCATCTAAATAACTTATATCAAGATAACCATTTCTTTGATAGTCTGTTTCATCATAAGAAGCTTTATTTATTAAAGGTATTATATGAGGCGTCTCTTCTAACCAATCAGTTGATTCACCAAATTTAAAACGCCATATAGGTTCTAAGGATAACGTTTCTGTGTTTTCAGATAAGAATATTTCAAATTTGCTTTTTTCAAAAGTTTCTTCTGTTACAGATCCATCTTCTTCATTTCCTCGCTCTAATGACTCTACTTCTATATCAGTTTTAGTTTCTGAAGAATCTGTGGAAGATATTTCTTCATTTTCTTTACCACAACTAACAAAAAGTAATAAAAAAACAATGAGAATAAATACTATAAATACATATCTTCTTTTTAACATTTTTTTCCTCCTTCCAACCTCAATAAACCACTCACATTGTTATATCTATACCCATTTTCACTTTTTCTACGCTAAAACTTGTAAATAAAAAAGTCCCAGTACTCAACATACCAGGACTATCATTTTATGCTTCATGCATTTTTATCAATAGCTGATTAGATTCAACTTGATCATCAACACTGACAAAAACACTTTCGATTTTACCACTTACATCTGAAAGAATATCCGTCTCCATTTTCATTGCCTCTAATACAGCAAGGCGTTGACCTTCTTCAACTATATCACCAACACTGACGAGTACTTCTATTACTTTACCAGGTATTGAGGCCCCAATATCATAAGGATTACTCTTATCAGCTTTTAAAACTTCTGCCACTGTACCGATTCTTTGATCAGAGACTTGGTCATGAATAGTAACTTCACGTCTATTGCCATCCACTTCAAAAATAATTCTTCGATTGCCTTTAGGTGTTAATTTACCTATTTCTAGCAATTTTACCAACATAACATGACCTTCAACTGAAATCTCACAAGTTTCACCTTCTCGTAACCCATGGAAGTAAACATCACTTCCCAGGTTGCTTAAATCTCCATGCTCATTAATGTATTTAACATATTCCTTAAATACCTTTGGATATAATGCATAGGAAATAAGATCTTTCTCGGTAAACTCCATTTCAAATTCGGTTGTTAAATCTTTTCTCAAAATATCAAAGTCTTCAGGAGCTAATAACTCTCCAGGACGACAAGTAATAGGTTTTTCATCTTTTAATACTAGTTTCTGTAATTTTTTAGGAAATCCGCCCATCGGTTGTCCCATCATACCTTTAAAATAGTTAACGACAGTGTCAGGATAAGACAATGATTTACCTTCTGAATATATATTGTCTGGCGTTAAATCATTTTGTACCATAAATATTGCCATATCACCAACGGCTTTTGATGAAGGCGTTACTTTAACGATATCTCCAAACATAATATTAACTTCCCTAAACATCTCTTTTACTTCATTAAATCTATGACCTAAACCAAAACTCTCAACTTGTGGTTTTAAATTAGAATACTGTCCACCTGGAATCTCATATTCATAAATTTCTGCTGAAGATGATTTAAGATCAGACTCAAACTGTTCATAAACAGGTCTTACTGCAGCCCAATAATCGGAGATCTTTTGAATTTCTTTTGTATCCAATAATGTATCTCTATCAGTATTCTTCAGTGCCGCCACAACAGAATTTAAAGCTGGTTGAGCTGTTAGGCCGGACATAGCATTAAAGGCTGTATCTGCAATATCTACACCGGCTTCTGCAGCCAATAATATTGTTGCTACCCCATTACCACTTGTATCATGGGTATGCAAATGAATTGGTATATCTACCACTTTTTTTAGCTCAGTAATTAACTGAAAAGCGGCATAAGGTTTCAATAAAGCTGACATATCTTTTATTGCTAAAATATGGGCACCAGCTTTCTCAATAGATTTTGCCAAATCAAGATAATATTCCAGTGTATATTTTGTTTTTGATTTATCTAGAATATCTCCTGTGTAACACATACATACTTCAGCGATTTTATTTTGTTTTCTTACTTCATCAATTGCTACTTCCATGCCTTCTAACCAGTTAAGAGAATCAAATATTCTAAAAACATCTATGCCACTATCAGCTGCTTCTTGAATAAGCTTTCTAATGACATTATCCGGATAGTTTTTATATCCTACCCCATTAGAACCACGTATTAACATTTGAAAAAGAACATTTGGTGCCTTCTCTCTTAATTGTTTGATACGATCCCAAGGGCATTCTTTTAAGAATCTTAAAGAAACATCAAATGTTGCGCCACCCCACATTTCCATTGAAAAAAGATCTTTTGCTAAATGTGCTGTAGGTTCTGCGATTTTAACCATATCTTTTGTCCGAACCCTTGTCGCTATGAGTGATTGGTGAGCATCTCTCATAGTTGTATCAGTTAATAATAACTTCTTCTGATCTTTTATCCACTTCACAAGACCTTCTGGTCCTTTTTCTAAAAGAATGTCTCTAGTTCCACTAAGTGTTTCACTTTGATCAATTACTGGAATTTTCGGTACATCAAACTCTGTTTTGATGCCTCCGGTTTCGTTGACAACTTTATCGGCAATATATTTTAAAACATTGGCTTCAAAATCTACAGTTGGCTCTATATCAAACAAAGTCTTGTTGTTCTTTATAAAGTTAGTATCACAAATACCCTTTTTAAAATCTGGATGGTTCAGAACATTAATCAAGAAGTCAGTATTTGTTTTAACACCTTTTATTTCCATTTCTTTTATGGCTCGAATGGATTTATTTATTGCATCATTAAAAGTTCTACCTAAAGATGTACATTTTACAAGTAAACTATCATAATAAGGACTAATAATAGATCCAGTATATGCATTACCACCATCTAATCGCACACCAAAACCTGATCCTGAACGATAAACTGTTATCTTACCTGTATCCGGCGCAAAGTCATTTGAAGGATCTTCAGTTGTAATTCGACACTGAATAGAATATCCTCTTGTTTGAATTGATTCTTGATTCTCAATAGCTACTGCATCAGAAGATAATTCATAACCTTCTGCTATGAGTATTTGACTCTGAACAATATCAATACCTGTTACCATTTCTGTTACTGTATGTTCCACTTGAATTCTAGGATTCATCTCAATAAAGTAATGGTTACCCTCTTGATCCACTAGAAATTCTACCGTTCCGGCATTTCTGTAATCTACGGCACTGGCAATTTTTAAAGCATCTTTACAAATTTCATCACGTTTTTCATCACTTAAAGTAATGGAAGGGGTAAACTCTATAATTTTCTGATGTCTTCTTTGTATAGAACAGTCTCGTTCGTAGAGATGAACCAAATTACCAAAGTTATCCCCTAAAACTTGTACTTCAATGTGCTTAGGCTTTTCAAGATATTTTTCAATAAATATATCACCGACACCAAAGGCCTTTAAAGCTTCACTCCTAGCATTACGATATTCTTGTATTAAATTTTCTTTTCTTCTAACAATACGCATGCCACGACCGCCACCACCAGCCGCCGCTTTTACTATGATGGGATAACCGCAATAATCAGCATATTCAAGTGCTTCTTCATCTGACAGTATCGGTTTTTCAACACCTGGTATTGTTGGTACATTAACTGAATTGGCAACAATTTTCGACTGAATTTTATCCCCTAATTGATGCATCATCCCAGCCGATGGTCCTATAAATACAATACCTGCTTCTTCACATTTTTTTACAAACTCCGGGTTTTCAGATAGAAACCCATAACCTGGGTGAATAGCATCTACTCCCTTTTTTATAGCTAAATTGATTATACTATGAATATCTAAGTAGGCTTCAATGGGGCCTTTATTCTTTCCAATTAAGTAAGATTCATCAGCTTTCGTTCTAAACAATGAATTTTTATCTTCTTCAGTATAAATTGCAACACTTCGAATACCCAATTCTGAACAGGCTCGAATAATTCGAATAGCGATTTCACCTCTATTGGCGATTAACACTCTTTTAAACTTTTTCATTATATCCTCACTTTCATACTATTTCTATATAATATAACAGATAAAACCTAATAAATCAAAGTTTTTTACAAAAAATCTTTATTTTTTTAGAAAATGCGTCTTTTCTCGTCGATTTTATTTAATTTTTTAAAGAAAATTTTCAAATTTCTTTATTTTTATATTCAATTAATCCCCTTGACATGTATCAATCATAAGCATAAACTTTATACAAGAAAAGTCATCATCAATTCAATATAAAATAGGAGGTTTTCATGATTCAATGGGGTATCATTGGTACTGGAAATATTGCTAATCAATTTGCAGAAGATTTTAAATTTGTAAAAAAAGGAAGGCTTGTAGGGGTCGCTTCACGAACAAAAACAAAAGCTGAACTCTTTGCTAAAAAATATGATATCGAAAACTCATATAATTCCTACGAAGCCCTATTGCAAGAGCCATCAATAGATATTGTCTATATCGCCACACCACATACATTTCATAAAACTCATACAATTTTAGCACTTAACCATAATAAGCATGTATTATGTGAAAAACCCTTTGCAGTTAATAAAAACGAAGTGGATGAAATGATTCAACTCGCTAAAAAGAAAAATCTTTTTTTAATGGAAGCTATGTGGATGGTTTTCCAACCTGTTTTTAAAAAAGTGCAAGAATGGGTTAATCAAGATAAAATAGGAAGAATTAAAACCCTTAAAGCTGAATTTGGTTTTAAACCACCTTACGATTTAGATAGTCGACTTTTTAACATTAATTTAGCAGGTGGCACTTTATTAGATACAGGTATATATCCTCTAACCCTTGCACTTTATCTTTATGACAAAAACCCAAGTGATATTCAAGCCATGGCTTCCATTGGTAAAAGTAAAGTAGACGAGCAATTATCTGTTAATCTTAAATTTGACGAAGATCAATTAGCTATTCTATCGACAACATTCATGTCTAAGTATAAAGATGATGCATTCATTTATGGAGAAAAAGGCCACATTCACATTCCAAATTTTTGGTATTCTAAGGTAGCTTACTTAGTCACTCCAAATGAAACAATAAAGTATAAAAATAATACACCTGTCTTTGGTTATGCCTGGGAGGTTGAACACGTCAATCAGATGTTAATGGACAATCGAACTGAAAGTAACATTGTTACCTTTGAAAAAAGTGAAAAAGTCATTAATAATATGGACTTAATTCGAGAGCAAATAGGATTAAAATATCCGTTTGAATCATAAGGAGTGATTTTTTGAAAAACGTAAAAGAATTGATTAAAGAACGACATTCTGTTCGGGCCTATACAAAAGAAAAAATCGAATCAATTAAAAAAGAAAGTTTATTGAAACTTATGGAAGAACTAAAAACAGAAAATTTTAGATTTGACTTAATTGATTATACTTTTGATGACCATATGAAAATAGGTACTTATGGTATGATTTCAGGTGCCCACAGTTTTATCGTTGGTATTCTTAAGAAAAAAATAGAAAATAATAAAGATCTAGCCATGGCTTTTGGTGAAAGTTTTGAAAAACTTGTATTAAAAGCTACTGAAATTGGTTTATCAACTTGCTGGATGGTTAGTACTTTTAATAGTGATACTATTGAATCTTTAATTAATCTTCAGTCAGAAGAAGAGATTGTTATGGTATCGCCTGTTGGCTATGGCAATGAAAAAAGTCTTAAACATCGTTTCACTCGCTTTATAATAAAAGCTGACAAAAGAAAACCATGGCATGAATTGTTTTATAAAAACAATTTTGAAAACCCCATAGATCAAACTGCCAATGACGAAATTTACGACATTTTAGAAGCCGTAAGATTAGCACCATCAGCTGCTAATAAACAACCTTGGCGAATAATAAAATCAGATATGATTTTTGACTTTTATATTGAACCGAAAGCTTATATGAGTGAAAAAAATCAAAAAATTAATGTTTCATACAATGATATGGGAATTGCTAGAAGCCATTTTAAACTAATGGCAGATTTCTATGGCTATAAAACTGATTGGTTTATTAAAGATCATCCTCTAGATACTAAAATATATGTTGGTAGCATTAAATTAGTGAAAGGAGACTAAAATGAAAATTGCTCTTATTCAGATGGCAGTCGTTGATAATAAAGAAAAAAACTTATTAAATGCAAAAGAGAAAATACACGAAGCTGCTCTGAAGGGTAGTCAAATCATCTGTTTGCCTGAGATGTTTAATTGCCCCTATGATAATCGTTATTTTAAAGCCTATGCTGAAGACGATTTTGGTCAGACAATAACTATGATTCAATCTTTAGCAAAAAAACACAATTGCATTATTATAGCAGGTTCCATCCCCGAAAAATATGAAGAAAAAATATATAACACATCGTATATAGTGAATGCCGAAGGTAAAATTATTTCGAAGCATAGAAAAGTCCACCTTTTTGATGTAACTATTGAAAATGGTATTAAGTTTAAAGAATCTGAAATTTTAACCCCAGGTAATCAAATTACAGTTATCAATACTCCTCTAGCAAAAATAGGCGTTGCAATCTGTTATGATATGCGCTTTCCTGAAGTCATACGAAAAATGACATTAGAAGGTGTTGAAATAGTATTTATTCCTGCTGCTTTCAATATGACTACGGGCCCTGCCCATTGGCATACCATAGCCAAAGCACGTGGATTAGACAACCAACTGTATATGGCCCTTTGCTCTCCTGCCAGAGATATAAATGCTTCTTATATAGCTTATGGGCATAGTCTTATTGCTAATCCTTGGGGAGAAGTTGAAAAAGAATTAGATGAAAAAGAAGGCATACTGATTCATGAAGTCAATTTAAAGGCAGTAGAATCTACTAGAGAAAGTTTACCATTACTTAAACACAGAAAACCTGAACTGTACTAAAAAAAGGGACTAGTTTATAGTTAAATGCTTAGCTATAAACTAGTCCCTTCTAAATTATTATTCTACTATTTCAAAGTTATTTCTAAGTAATTTAAAATTATTTTTAATGCCTTCACTTAGATATATTTCGTTTTCTTTTGTAACAAATATTGCTTCTATTGTTTCATCATCATTCGCTAAAGATAACCCTTCTTCTAAACCTAAAGCAAATAATGCAGTTGATAAAGCATCTGCTCTTAGGGAATTCTCAGTGACAATTGTTACACTTTGTAAACTATTACGTATGGGATAACCATCTTTAGGATCTAAAATATGATGGTACCGAATACCATCCGCCTCAAAATATCTTTGATAAGTTCCAGAAGTTACAACTGACAGATCTGCGGCTTTTAATATCCCTAAAGATGATCCAGTGGGTTCTAATGGATTTTGAATACCAACAGACCATAAGTCCTCTTCATTTTTTTGACCCATAACACTTACATTACCACCTAAATTAATTATTGCCTTATTTATCCCCACTGACTTAAAATAATCAACAACGACATCAGCTGCATATCCCTTTGCAATACCACCTAAATCAATAACCATATTTTCTTTACTTAATTTTATTTCATAATTAGACTCATTAAACATAATATCGTTATAGTTGATCAACTCTAAAACATTATCTATTTCCGCTTCATCTGGTATATGTCCTGTTGTCGGCCCAATATCCCATAATTCTACTAAAGGACCTATTGTAATATCAAAATATCCTTTGGAAGTTATATAAAAACTTTCGCTTTTTTGAATGACATCGAAAGTCTCTTTAGAAACTGATACATATCCTTTTCCCGCTTCTGAATTAATAGCACTGACTTCACTTTCTTCTTTGTTTTTGCTCATCTTATTATCAATTGCCTTAATTAATTCAAAGGCTATATCTAACTCTTCTTCTTTACTTGAATCGAATACTGTTATTTTTACTGGAATGCTGCCAAAAATGATCTCTTCCTTGGTCATAGGCTCTTCATTTTTAGTACAAGCAGTGAAAAGAAACAATAATACACTTAATATAATTACTATTTTAACAATCTTCTTTCTATTTTGCATTCTCGCCTCCATAATGCTTACCTATCTATTAGTTTATCAAAAAAATTTGCTAAAGGGAATTAAATTAATAATTTCACTAAAATCTAATATTTTGTTATATTGTTACACATATAGTATTATAGCATTTGAAATTTCTAATTTCAACAGATTTATCATTTCATAGAAAAGTCTTGAAATAGCAAGTGTGATGGCATATGTCCAAAACTTTAAAGAACATATGTTGATAGATTTACTAAATCTTGTCTTAAAGATATATTTTGTATATAATTCATAAAAATTACTTTATTTTTACACTATACATGATATAATGTTAAAAGAAATACAATTAATTTTATAGGAGGTCAAAATGAGTAAAAAAGTTATAATCCTCGGTGCAGGATATGCTGGGGTACATGCTGCAAAGTTATTGCACAAGAAATACAAAAAAGATTTGTCCGTTGACATTGAACTAATCGATAAAAATCCATATCATACTTTAATGACGGATTTACATGAAGTCGCTGGAAACCGAATCGACGAAAGTGGTGTTAAGGTAAATTTAAACAAGATTTTCAAAGAAAAGCGGGTAAATGTAACAGTTGACGAAATTACTAACATAGATTTTGATAAGAAGGTACTTCACTCTGATAATTATAAGTATGATTATGATTATCTAATTATGGGCACTGGAGCTGAACCGTGTTTCTTTGGTGTTGAAGGTGCTGAAGAAAACAGTTTTACACTTTGGTCCTTAGAGGATGCTTTAGAGATTAAAGACCATATAAAAACAATGTTTGAAAGAGCTAAAAATGAAAGAGATGAAAATAAACGCCAACGAATGTTAAGTTTTGCTATTGCTGGTGGTGGCTTTACAGGTGTTGAGATGGTTGGTGAATTGGCAGAATGGCGTGATAAGTTATGTGATACTTATGCTATTGATCCAAGTGACGTAAACATTTCAATTGTTGAGGGTCAAGAGAAACTATTACCAATCATAAGTGATAAACTTTCAATGAAAGCACAAAAAAGACTTGAAAAAATGAATGTAAATGTTTTACTTAACTCGTTTATAAATAAAGTTGACGAAAACTTTATTGAACTATCTGATGGTTCAAAGGTAAATACTAATACACTTATTTGGACTGCAGGTGTACAAGGTTGTGGATTTGCAGAAAAAGTTGGACTCAATATTGATCGTAGCAAAAGAATTAAATCAAATAAACATTTACAAGCCCTTGACCATGAAGATGTCTATCTTGTAGGAGATAATGTTTATTTTGTTGAAGAAGGCGAGGATCGACCATTACCACAAATTGTTGAAACAGCTCTACAAACAGCAGAAACTGCTGTTAATAATGTTGCTTCAAAAATAAATAATTCTGATGAATTAGAATCTTTTGAGTCAAACTATCACGGATTTATGGTATCTATTGGTAGTCGCTATGCTGTTTCAAATGCCGGTGGTATATCCTTATCCGGATTCCCTGCAATGGCTATGAAACATTTAGTTAATCTCCATTACCTATGGGGCGTAGCAGGATTCTCATTAATATGGTCTTATTTAATGCATGAAATTTTCCATATTAAAGAGAATAGATCATTACTTGGTGGTCATTTTGCAAACAGTACACCAAATTTCTGGCTTGTACCATTGAGATTATTCATTGGATACCATTGGTTAGTCGAAGGTATTACAAAAGTTCAAGACGGTTGGCTAGAACCTGGCAATATATTTATCATACAAACAGCTACAGACTCCGGTGCAACAGAAGCAGCAGCAGAGTATGCTTCTGAACCTTTATTAGAAGCTGTACCTGGTTTTTATCAGTGGATATTAGATACCCTTATTGCACCAGTTGCATTTCCAATGCAAGCAATGGTTGTAGTAATGGAAATTGCAATAGGATTAGCATTAATTGCAGGTTTATTTACTTTCTTAGTATCTATAGTATCTGTTGTGTTAACCTTTAACTTTATTTTATCAGCAATGGCTGGTCCTGAGATATTATGGTATACATTTGGATCAATCGCTTTATTAAGTGGTGCTGGTAGAGTATTTGGTTTAGACTACTATGTTATGCCTTGGTTAAAGAAAAAATGGAAAAATACGAAATTCGCACGAAAAACATATTTATTAATAGAATAATACTTTTCCCTTCGATTCAATATAATCGAAGGGATTTTTTAAATTGCTTATTATTTATTGTATAATGTTATTAAAAACATATATAATAATTGATATAGAAAGATATAAAAGGAGACAAATATGCTAAAAATATGGGATAAATATCCTACATTGAAAATAGAATTAGCTGAAGTTAAAAAATTCATGAAAAATAGTATTGACTCTGGAGAAAAATATATTGATGAACCCATTATTGAATTAATTGATTCTGGTGGTAAAATGCTACGGCCAGCTCTTGTATTAATTGGTAGTCGATTTGGTCATCACGAAGATTCTGATGCCTATAAGATGGCATCCATAATAGAATTACTTCATATTTCAACTTTAATTCATGATGATATAATTGATGATTCGAAATCTAGAAGAGGAAACTTATCTGTTCAATATAAATATGGAAAAAATAGCGCTGTCTTTATTGGAGATTATTTATTTACTAAATGCTTTAGTTTATTAGCAAAAAATTATACAATGGATGAAATGGACCACTTATCTAAGGCTATTTCAAAAATTTGTCTTGGCGAAATAAGACAAAATACATTAAAACTTAGCCATAGTTTATCTGTTAAAAAATATTTAAAAATGATTGCTGGGAAAACTGCTGCTCTATTTGCACTTAGCTTATATGTTGGGGCTAAAATTGCAGAAGTTGAAGAAAGCGATATGAAACTTTTAGGCAAAATAGGTTACCAAATGGGTATGGCTTTTCAAATTCAAGATGATATTCTTGATTTCACTGGTGATCCTGATTTATTAGGTAAAGACCTAATTAACGATATCAAAGAAGGTTATTACTCATTACCAATTATTTATGCTAAAAAAAATGGTTTAGCTCATGTGGATCTTGAGTCTTTATCACCATCAGAAATAATTAACCAAGTTGAAAGTTCTGGCGGTATTGAAAAAGCTAGAAATGTTGCAAATAAATATATTGAAAAGACTTATAAATTGTTGGACTTATTACCTGAAAATGAATCAAAAGATATATTAGTGGATATCATTAATATTCTTGTTAGTAGAAATTATTAGTTTAGGAGATAACCATGAAAAAAGGTGACTTTTTTTTAATCATACTATATATAAGCATAAGTTTAATACTGATGTTTAATATTATTGGCTCACAAAATTCATCAGTTGATAATACAAAAGTTATAGCAAAAATTGATGGCGAAATTATTTTTGAAGAGAATTTACCTGTCGATTCAACCAAAACAATTCCCATTGAAACAGAACATGGTTTAAACATAATTGAAATCAATGCATACGAAGTTAATATAATAGAAGCGGATTGTCCTGATCAATTATGTGTTTATCAAAAAATCATTAGTAAACCGGGTCAAATTTTAGTCTGTTTACCGAATCATTTAACCATTGAAATTATTGGTGAGCGAGCTGAAGAAATTGACATTAATAGTTATTAAAAAAGAAGGCCTATGATTAAATCATAAGCCTTCTTTTTTTTATACTTCTTTTTTTTCAAATTGATTCAAATTTTCGTTTTGTCCTATTACCACTAACCTATCATTTTCTTGTATTTCATAAGAACCTAACACACTAATATTTACATCATTAAGATTCTTAATAGCCACTACATTGACGCCATATTTTTTTCTCATATCCAATTCTTCTAGGGTTTTCCCTATCCAATCTTCAGTGACACGCAATTCGATAACACTATAATCCTCTGATAATTCTATAAATTCTAGTACATTTTTGGAAACTAAATTTTTGGCCAATCGAATGCCCATTTCTCGTTCTGGAAAGATTACACGATCCGCGCCAATTTTATACAAAATTTGAGAGTGTACCTTACTTTGTGCTTTAGAAATAACTTTTTTTACACCAGTTTCTTTAACTAATAATGTCGCTAACATGGACCCTTGTATATTGGCACCCATGGTTACAATTGCTGTATCAAAATTGCCTATACCTAATGTTTTTACAGTATTCGCATCTGTTACATCTGCTTGCACAGCATAGGTAACAATATTAGACATATTTTGTACAACATCTTGATCAACATCAACGATCATCACTTCTCGTCCTAATTTCGTTAACTCTTGAGCAACAGCCGAACCAAAACGGCCACACCCGATAATTACAAATTGTTCACTCATTTTTTACACCTACCCTACAAATATTTTTCCTTCCGGATATCTAATTAGTGCTTTATGACCGACGTGTCGCTCAGCAATAGCTGTCGCTACCGTGATTGGACCTACTCGTCCTAAAAACATTGTTATTGAAATAATTATTTTACCTGCCACCGATAAATCTCCAGTTAGTCCCGTTGAAAGACCTACTGTCCCGAAAGCAGAAACTGTTTCAAAAAGAATATTTAAAAATTCAAACTGAGGTTCCACTAATGATAATATAATCGTAACTAAACTAACAATGGTTAATGCAATAACTAAGATTGCTAATGATCTAGAAACAGTTTCGGCGGAAATCCTTCTTCGACTAAACTCTACATCATCTTTTCCAAGAATTTCCATATAGATAGCAAATAAGATGACACCAAATGTAGCTGTTTTAATCCCACCTGCAGTTGATCCAGGCGATCCACCGATAAACATATATATAATTGTTAAGAATTTTGAAGAATCTCTTAAAGCACCTGTTGAAATCGTATTAAATCCAGCAGTTCTCGGGGTAACCGACTGGAACATTGATGCTAACATTTTATCAGGTAGAGACAATCCATTCATAGTTATATTATGATATTCTAATAAAAAGAAAAAAACAAACCCTGATAATATAAGACTTCCAGTCATTAATAAAACTAATTTTGTATGTAAACTAAAGTTTTTTATTTTTTTTGTTCTAATCACATCTATAATAACTGTGAAACCTATACCACCTAGGATAATTAAGGCCATAATCGTAAAATTAATTATTGGACTGCCAACATAATTTTCTAAACTATTGCCGATAATATCAAACCCTGCATTACAAAATGCTGAAACAGCATGGAAAACCCCAAAATAAATCCCTTTCATAAAACCGTAATCAGGAATAAACTTAATTGATAGTAATATAGCACCAATCGCTTCTATAAGAAAAGTTGCTTGAATAATTCTTATAGTTAAACGCACAACACCCGAAATAGTAAATTGACCTAATTCTTCTTGCATTATAATTCTATTTTTTAAACCTATTCTCTTTCCCATGAGTAAAGCTAATAAAGTTGCCATGGTCATAAACCCTAGTCCACCAATTTGAATTAAAGCCATAATAACAACTTGACCAAATATTGTCCAATGGGCTGCTGTATTAACAACAATTAACCCTGTTACACAAACGGCCGAGGTAGATGTAAATAAGGCATTTACAAATCCAACACTTTCATTATTTTGTGATGCAATAGGTAAGTTCAATAAAATTGCTCCTATAAGTATAACAGCAGCAAATCCAAAAACTAAAACCAACGATGGATTTAAATCCTTATTCTTTTGTATTGAACCAATTTTAGACATAATACCCACCTCCTTTAATTTAACTTTTGTGAGTATATCATCTTTAAAGAGTGATGTCAAAATCCTAAATAAAGATATACTTGATTTTTCTATTCTACTTAATTTTATATTTATTAATAGAGCAAGTCAACTAAAACTCAAGTAAGTCAGTTTCCTTACAATTGATTTTACTTTTTAATACCATTTTCTAATCTTAAAGAAAGTTAACATACCACCTGCAATTATTACACAACTAATAACAAAGTAAGTAAAAGCCATATCTGATTCTAGACCAGGTATATAGGCAAAATTCATACCGAAGACTCCTGCTAAAAATGATAATGGAATAAAAATAGCTGAGAAAATTGTTAATGTCATCATTGTTTCATTCATATCATTACTTACATTTGACATCTGTACTTCATGCAAACTATTGATCATTTCACGGTATGCCCTTAATGAATCATTTATTTGATTTAAATGGTCCATCACATCTAAATAGTATGGATTAATATCTTTCGTAAAAAATTGGCTATTGCTTCGTGTAAAGCTTTGAATAGAATCTTTTATTGGTAAAATTGCATTTGATAAATATACTAATTCTTTTCTTAATTTATATATTTTTTCCATTTCAGTCTCACCATGATCGATAATCTCCATTTCAATAGTGTTAAAATTCATAGAAATATGATTCATAATTGGAAAGTGGTTATCTACCAAAGCATCAATTAGAGTGTAAAAAAGGTAGTTAATTGGTTTTTTTCTAACAATACCTAAGTTATCATTTAATCGTTGACGTATCGTATCAAAAACATCTCCTGGTGTTTCTTGAAATGTAATCAGAACATTATCTTTAACAAAAACAGAGAGATGTTCATGAATGATTTCGTCCTTCTGAAGATAGATCATCTTAAAAATCGAAAACAAATATTCATCATTTATTTCAATCTTGCTCCGATGAGATATATGAACAATATCTTCTAAATCTACATGATGAATATTGAATATTTCTCCAAGTGTTTGAATCAATGCTATTTCATGGAGACCTATGATATTAATCCAATATTTTTTATCATCAGTAATAATATCTTTTAACTCATTAATATCTTTCACAATTATCCTTCTAATAAAGCTTTCGTCATAACAGATTAATTCAACTAAAATTTTAACATCGTTGTACTCACCATTGTAGTACAATGTACCAGGCGGTTCACTTACATTGTGTTTTTTAGGTCTAAATATATTTCTAGAGTTCATTAGTTTATGACTTCCCTTCTTATTTTTCTTCTTTCAACTTTAATAATACACGACCGCTATTATTAACTTGAACTTTCAAACATCTCACATCATTCACTTCTTCAACAATTACACTCTTTCCTACAAGTCCTTTATTATCTGAGTATAGGTATTCATAAACATCACCAAGTGAATTGATATTAGGATCAATTTTCACATAAACTTCTTGCTTTTCAACTGTATCTGTATTAATCGCCAATACAAACTCCTCATCATTAAATATTTTAGACCAGCAAACAACAGAAGAAATTCTTTCTTCGCCGATCTTCTTAGGGTAATGAAAAGGATCATCATTTTTAGATATTTCTCTTAGGAACTGTCGACCATGTTTTAAAGCAATATAACTTTTTCTTATGGCTAATATTCTTGAAAGTTCAATATACGTTGGGGAATTTTTGTCAAAAAAGTGTCTGTTCTGCGTTCTAAAAGCTCCAAATTTCTTCCCAAACATATTCTCCCGAATATACTTATCAGATGGTCCTTTACCATCAAAACCCTGTTCTGTTCCATAGTATATACATGGGATACCAGACGTAAAAACATTCAAAAATAGACAATTAAGCAACAAAGCTTTACTGCTTTGATCGGCAGTAAATCTTTGTTTTATATCTCCATCTTGACTTACCATATCATGATCATCAAACATTGTAACTACTTTATCTTTATACCATAGATTTTCTTTATCACCAAGTATTTCACTATTAGAAAATATATCAAAATACGTTTCTGGTGATTCATATCCCTTGGCTACTTTCTCCATAGCTTCTGGAATATTATTAATACCTAACGCTGCGTCCAAACCAGTTTTCTTCAAAGTTTTGATTGCGAAATCCATTCCGCCAGTTATTTCACCAATTAGATAGAAGTTATCTTTTCCAATAGATTTTGCAAATTCATGAATGCTTTGTGTGAAATGATTAGTTGCTTCCCATTTGACATGCTTTACTGTATCAATTCTAAACCCATCAAGATCCGCTAATGCTATCCAGTATTTGAAAACTTTAATCAATACATTTAAACTTCTAGGCGCATGGAAATGTTCTTTCTCAGTGCTTCCGAGATTAAGTGTTTTCAATGTCATGAAATCACCTTCTACATATTCTGGGTACTTTTCCCAATCCTTAATCTGACCTTTTCTATAAAAACTTTCTGAATCTTGCAATTCAACTGGCCAAACGGCTGAATCTATATTATAGTCTAAATTTTTCTCAAAGGGTAATGTGGCATTACCTTTTTCATCTCTAAAGCCCTTTATGGAAAATGTCTGACCATTATAAATACATAGATCGTCTTCATAAGAAAAAATATCACCAGTATGATTTATGATAACGTCCATTATGACGTATATATCCAAAGCATGGGCACTTGATACTAAACTAATGAGGTCTTCTTTACTCCCAATGTGTGGATCAATCTCCAGAAAATTTTGGATACCATAACCATGATAGTTATTACTATAAATCGGTTGTTTAAGTATTGGACTTAACCAAATAGTCGTTATACCTAATTCTTTCAAATACTGCAATTTACTCTCGACACCTTTTAGTGTACCACCATTCCATTGTTTAGCCGCTAACTCCCAATCTTCTTGGTTACCATTTTTTAAAACATTCTCATAATCAACTATCGAATCATAAACTCTATATTTTTCTTCATTACCATCAGAAAATCGATCAATAAGTAAAAAATATATTATTTGATTCTCCCAGTCAATTGGACTTACAGTAAACTCTTTATCATCGATTATTCTTTTTAAATCAATATCATTTATGCTCTTCATAATACACCCCTTCAATGAATATTGTTACCCAATTATAATAAAGAAACACAAAATAAAAACCTATGCTCTTTTTAGCATAGGTTCTTCGATTTAAAGTATAGATAATTATTGAATAACAGTACCATTAATCTCTTCTGGTAAGGTTCCTTTAAAATATAATTTTCCTTCTTCAACTCTTAACTCCTCAATTGAAAAACCATTACTACTAGTTATAAATCTGTTAACAAATGCCGTTACTTCTAACGTCACTCTCGAAATGACACGCTGATTCATGCTAATCCGTCCAACTTTTAAAGAATCAATTCTAACATTTATGCTATTATTTGACGTCTTTGTTAACTCCCCAGATGCATAGACAGGTTTGTTTGCAGCAACCGACGTTATATAATCAACTACAAAATTTGTCAAATCTGCATTGGCACTAGTAATTGCAAAGAACGGACTCATAACCATTCTTTTTTTCTCAAAATTTACAACTATATTTTCATCAATTAAAAAATCAACAAAATTCTCTGTTAAGTTAAAACTTAACTCTCCCTGATTATTGTCATGAAATGCAACTCTAAAGTCACTTATTGGCCCTCTAACTTTATTCGCCTCTTCAATTAATGCACTCATTTCTCCATTAGAAAACGAAAGATCAGCTGGTTGTTGTCCAACGGTTATGTAATCACCCTGACCAATAGCAATTAAGTTAATACTTTCAATTGCATTTGTCTTAACATTTGATTTCTGAAGAACACTTTGATAATCATTACTAGTATACTCAACATCTACTGTCGTGCCAGTATTTAAGAAGAAATAACCTGCACCAAAACCTATAATTAACAAAATTAATAAGAACATAAAAAACTTTTTCATACAATCTCCTTTCATAATTAATCCCAGTCTTAATATACCCTAAAAAGAGTCTTCTAATTATTTATATAAAAAAAGTCTATACCAGAAATAATCTGATATAGACTTAAGCTTTTTATCTAAAGAAAACTCCATAGAAGCTACGTATTAGATGGAGATGAATTTAGACAATTTTGCAAGTAAACTCTTCTTCTTAAAGAACGTATGAAGTTTCATACAGCAGTCTTTCTCTGAGTAAAATATTCAAAGCATAAACTTCTAAATGTATTCCAAAACCAATTATTTGGTGATAGATAATAGGTATGCGTACTACCCCTAGTGTATAAGGGGTGCCTAAGTTTCTTAGGTGCAAAACTTAATTACCAAACTACACTTAAATCAAGGCAGAAATATACAGTCTAAATTATATTAAGTCTTGAAAAGAAGCACCATTTAAATATTTCATTTTGGGGCACTAATAGCCTGCAAATGAATCAGTAACAATATTTTCTTTCTTCACACCAAATCCTACTAGTTTTTCGGTAATGAAATTCACCATTCCAGGTGTGCCCGAAATATAGTAAAGCGATTCATTTACCATATCTTTAGCATAGGCATCAATTTTATCTGTAAACAGCTCTCGATCACCTATTAAATCAATGGTCAGCCCTTGATATTTCTCCTTAGTTTTATTAAATACATCTTCATAAGCAAATTCTCCACGGTCATCTGAATATAAAATGGTTAAATCATTAATTTTAGGTTTTTTATCTTCAATTTCTTTTACAAAGGCTCTTACTGGAGTAATACCTATACCACCCGCCATAATCAATGTTGGTCTCGAATAATCCTTTAATAGAAACTTTCCTCTTGCTTGATCAACCGTCATGATATCACCTGGTTCTAACTTAAGTAAGTTCTTCTTAAAATCACTTGGTTCATCAACAATTCTCGTAGAAAAAAGCATCATGTTTTCTTCTTCAATAGAAGCAAAACTATAGATTCTAAAATCCTTTCCTTCCATAGGAATTTCTTCTTTAAATCTGAATATACCATGTTGACCAGGCAACCAATCAAAGGTTTCTGGTACTTCAAATATAAATGAATATATATCCGACGTTTCTTTAATCCATTTCTTAAATATTAATGCTGTATTTTTTGACATTTTATCTCCTCCTCTTCTTTCATTACCCTTTTTTTGAAATGTTTAATCATTAATAATTTATTTTACCTTCGACTCTACACACATTGGATGGACAGATGCTTCAAACCATTGTATTACTCACCTGCACTACTCATGAAAAATTATTCACATCAACCTTCTCAAATAAAGGAAAACTCACCTCATAGTCTAGCTTACCAAAATATTCAATAACTTAATTATAGTCTTGTTCTTGCGCCATAAACTGATCACATAGAAAACCTAAAACTCAAATCTTTGCTCTTGTAGTTTTAATAGATACTTTAAAGGTCTTTATATTATGGCGTAAAACCAGGTTTATTAGCTTTTTTAAGAATTTTTAGTTTTTATCTCCATAAACATTTAAACTTAATTCATTACCACTAATATCCTTCACTTTAAAATCATAAACATTCATTTCTTACGCCTAAATTTATTAGTTGCGCACAACCAATAACGGTAAAAAATTAGCTAAATCAAAAAGTTAATCCCATTTCTCTGATTCAACTAATAATTCATCTAAATTTTTCTTTAACTGGATTAAAGTCTCATCTTTACCAGTTATTTGACACGCCATTTTACTAGGCACTTCAATAATTTTCTTCTTCATTTCTTTTCCCTTTTTAGCTAATTCAATTACTACCGATCGATCATCTGTTGGATCCCGAAATTTATCAATTAGTTCCTTGTTCTTTAATCGCTTTATAACTGGTGACAATGTACCAGAATCAAGATACAATTTTTGACCTAAATCTTTGAATGAAATCTTTTCATACTCCCATATAACAAGCATTGTTATATATTGTGTATAAGTGAGATTATATTTGTCTAATAATGGTTTATATAGCTTTGTGACTTTTCTAGACAATGCATAAAGGGGAAAACATAATTGGTTTTCTAACTTTAGTGAATCATATTTGTCCATCTAACCTCCCTATTTCAATTTGACTCAATTCAATTGCGCCAAATCCTTTTCTTTTATTATATTTCTTTTTATAATAACTGTCAACTAACATTCAAAAATAATCAAAAAAAATGAGCCAATAGATCAGCTCAAATTTATGAAATAATTGTTTTTAAATCATACATATGATAATCAAGGGGTAACTTATCAGTTACAATTTTACCTAAAATACCGGAACTGTTTTCTAACTTTGTATGATCCTCTACTTCCACATCGAATATCGCTTTTGTTTCTAAACACTCTACAGATAATTGACCATTATCAAATAATACCTTCCCAACAATATTTTTTAAATCACTAGAAATCTTTCCATTAAGTACCAAACCATTTTCCAAAACAACATATCCTTTTTTCATATTATCCCTCCAAATTCTAATTTATATTTATGCATATTAACTAATATTTATGCGTTTTTTAAATTATATCAGAAATTTGAGAAAATGCAAATGTTTATTTAAAAGAATTCTATTCTGTTATCTATTGCTTTTTTTAAAAGAGATTTGCAAATTTGTAATAAATATACATTTTACAAAAAAAAGCATCTTCTAATTTTAAAGATGCTTTCATTGTTTTATTTTATCTGTCTTAAATCTAATCCTTTCACATGGTCATATCCTAACTTATATATTTCTTCATTATGACTTGTATCAAGTATATTATATTTTGATACCTCATCAAGTTCAATAATCAGATCACAACTCTCACGACTATAGTTTTGCATACCAGTAGTCATTTGAAAAACTCTTGTGATGACATCCTTTACATCTTCTATTTCATTTATTTTTTCAATGGGCATGATATCTACAGCTATAATAATATCGCATTGGCCAATTAATGGCTTTACAGGAACATTATCTAATAACCCGCCATCTATATACACTTGTCCATCAATCTCTACAGGCGAAAAAATAATGGGAATAGAAGCTGAACCTTGCACAGTCTTTGCTAAATTCCCTTCACTAATATAATCAATTTCCCCAGTCAATAAATTAGAAAGACCAAGATAAAGGGGCTTTTCTAGTTCGCAGAACTCACTTGCCTTTAAATTTTTACTTAATTTTTTTCTTAAATTATCTAAACTTGCAAAGCCCTTTTTAGGCAATCCGATTTTGGCAACATCTGCTAATTCTATTTCGCCCATAATTGTCATTATTTCTTTAGGTGTTTTTCCATCTGCTACAAGACAACCAACAATAGCTCCTGCACTCGTACCAGATATTATATCCGGTTTAATGCCCTCTTCTTCTAAGGCTTTTAACACACCAATATGAGCAAAACCTCTACTACCACCACCGCCTAATGCAATGCCAATTTTTTTCTTATCCATTGTAACCTCCATATTTAGCTAATAAACTTTCTTATCATTACCCTTTATCGTGAACATCTAATCACTCAAAAAAAGACATCTATTAAATGTCTTCATTGATCTTAATATTTACAATAATCCAAGTATTATCATCATTTTGATAACAATCAAATATTATTGGATTACCTGATTTCAGCACTTCAATTTCTTCTTTGGTTTCTTCTAAAACCATTAATGATAGAAAATCTTGTTCCATATTTACTCGTTCTCTAAATTCAGGATTATTACTTAAATCAACTTCAATAAAATTATTATCGATTTGTCCTACGTAAGTTCCTTCTACTTTCTCATATTTCATATTGCCATTTTCTTTTTTAGAAGATTGATCTGCATCAAAGTTTAGAATGGCATCTACTTCAAAAGTTTCATTGGCTGTTATTTTTATTAATAAGTTAGGATATGTTAAAGCCTGTGTCACCATATCATCTGTTGATGGTTCATTAAGATCAATATTAAAAGTAATCATCTGATTTAGCTCATTAACACCTTTAATTTCTAAGGAGTAACCACCTGTTCTTTTTTCGCCAGCACTAACCAATAAATATTTTTCTTTCTCACCAATCACATGGGTATAATACCCATAGTTGTCTTTATTTTCTTCGTACCATTCTTTTGCCCCTTCTTCTAAACCCTCTTCTTCTATTATCTCGTAATCAAACTCTGTCGGTTCTGTTAATTCTACATCTTCTTCTACTCCATTACACCCAGCAGCCAATACAATAATAGAAATTAACGCTACTAAAAATAAAATTTTTCTCATAATTTTTCCTCCTTTATTAATTAGACGAAAGATTAATTAATCTGTTCCATTTTTTTAAGAATAAACATAAACTCCTAATATAATCATAATTATTGAAATCATAAAAACCGATACATTGAGTCTTAACCTTTTCCTTGAATTATTAAGTGTTTCAAAGGCAAATATTCTAAATTTTTCATAATTAAAAAGTAATACTGAAATTTTAACTAAAGTCAATGATAATAATAATGCAATAACCCAGCTATAATCTACATTTAGATTAAATACTTGATACCATGTCAATACAACTAAAAGTGTTCCTAAAAATGATATCAAATAAATCCATTTAGGTTTTTCTTGTTTATATACACGATTCATTTCCCATTTGTCCCAATGATCACCATAAACTATCATTAGAATTCGCGTCACTATTCCTACAATTGCCCAAGTAAAGCATAAATAACTAAAATAATTAAAGTTCATTTTTCTCTCCTTTGATAATGACTCAACAGTCATGTGACTACTCGGTCATATTTTATCACCAAGTGTCAAGTTTGTCAAAAATAAATGAACTTTTTAATAAAAGAACCTTTAGCTAATAAAGATTCTTTTGAAATTACTATTGGGCTAATTTAAATATTTCAACAATATCCTTTGAGGTTAGTTCTACAAATCCACCAATGGTGTGCTCATCAAAATTTGTCGCTTTTAATGCCATCTCTTCAAAATTTTCATCATCTATATCAACTTCAGATAATCTAATGGGCATATTAATTGATTGATAGTATGATTCAACTGCCGCGATTCCTTTTAAAGCAGTTTCTTCTAAATTTCTTGGATTAATTTCAATATCAAATACTCTATTAGCTAATTGTGCGAATCTAGGAATATCTTTCTTATAAACATATTTCATCCATGCTGGAAATATTATACTTAAACCTGCGCCATGAGCAATATCATAGATACCACTTAATTCATGTTCAATCATGTGAGAAGACCAATCTTGTACTCTACCTGTACCAATTAGGTCATTATGTGCTAATGTACCAGCCCACATTATTTCAGCACGTAAATCATAATCTCTTGGAAGTTCCATTAATAAAGGCGCTTTGGTTACAATGGTTTTCATAATTCCTTCAGACATACGATCAGTCAGTTCAACATTTTCAGTTGTAGTAAAATATCTTTCAAGAACATGAGCAAACATATCCGATGCACCACAACTGGTCTGATATTCTGGTAAGGTGAAAGTTAACTCTGGATTTAATATAGAAAAGATTGGTCTTAGTTCATTGGAACCAATGTCTTTTTTCCACAACCCTTCTTCATTGGTTACAACTGAGCCAGGACTTGATTCACTACCAGCAGCTGGAAGAGTTAATACTGTTCCAATAGGTAAACATTTATTAAATTCGCCTTCACCAGTATATAATTCCCATACATCTCCATCATAATAAAATCCAGCAGCTATACCCTTGGCAGAATCAATTACACTACCGCCGCCAACAGCAAGTATAAAGTCAACATTTTCATCTCTACAAAGTTCAATTCCTTCCCTGACAAGACTTACCCTTGGATTAGAAACAACACCACCCAGTTCAAGGAAATCTACTGAAGCTTCTTCTAAACTTTCTACGATTTTATCGTATAATCCAGTTCTTTTTATACTCCCGCCGCCATAATGGAGTAAGACTTTTTTCCCATGTTTTCTAGTTAACTCGCCGACACGGGCTTCAGTATCCTTCCCAAATATAATCTTTGTTCTATTGTGAAATTCAAAATTTATCATATTTCCTCCTTATTTAATGTCTATTTATTTTTCTCTCTATTATTAGTATACCCTTTCTAAAGAACTAAAACATTTAAATCAAAAAAAGGAAGAAAACCTTCCTTATTTAATAACAGATAACAATGCATCTACAATATTTTTATCAAATTGACGATTTGATTCTTTTATCAACTCTAACTTTGCTTCTTCTAAACTAAGAGCCTTACGATAAGGCCGATCATGTATCATTGCATCATAAGCATCTGCTACAGTTAAAATTCTTGAAATCAAAGGAATAGCTTCAGCTGCTAAGCCATTAGGATACCCCTTGCCATCCCAACGTTCATGGTGGTTTAATATGTTTTTCGAAATCTTGCTCATTTGAGGCGACTCCTGTAAAATATCATATCCAGTTTGTGGATGCTTTTTTACAACATTATATTCTTCTTCAGTCAAAAAACCTTTTTTATTTAAGATTTCCTTTGGAATAATTGTTTTGCCAATATCATGAATTAATCCAGCATAATAAGCTTCATCTACTTGATTTTCTGCTAGCCCCATCTCAATAGAAATTCTTCTTGATAACTTTCCCACATTTTCCATATGGCCTTTAGTATAATCATCGTGTAATTCCAAAAGCTTAGACATAGAGATGATTATCTGACTTGTCATTTTTTCTTTTAGAGCATTGTATTCTTCTTGACTTTGTTTAATTTCTTTTATAAAACGATCTTTTTCACTATTGAAATTAAAAATATTCTTTAGCCATGTTTCTAGTTGATACTTAGAAATTTTATCTTCTTTATAAGCAGCATATGGTAAGTAAAATGGATTTTCATTCACTTTACCTCTATAGATAATATAAGGATGCAATTGGATCACATTAATTAATGTTTCATCACTGAATCGACTCATATTGTATCTACAAATTGCTGATACTGGAAATTTTCCAAAAATCTCTTCATTTAATTTCCACTCATACTCAATGATCCGATCAATGCCATCTCCATATTTCAAAACCCAACTAAGTTCACCAGTAATTGCAATGCCTTCGTAACCTTCATCAATCGCCTCAAGAGACATTTTTTTTAAAAGTTCAATCATCTTGTCTGGCATAAATTCTCCGCCTTCTGAATAAGCTTTTGATTTGTCAAGAAAAATAAGTTGCTCCCCTTTTAAATACTTTCTAGAATCAAGATCTTTGTCAATTGCATTAAGAATTAATTCTTTCTCATCCTCACTATCAATATAAAGGCATTTTTCATTACTAAATAAACTGTTAACAATATACTCACGCATAATATTTACTATTTCATCGCTTTTTTCATAAAGTAGAACCAAGTGATTACCTTGCTTTAAGTATGTTGAATTGCCAATTTTATACATAAAAACCTCTTCCTCTATAATTCACTTATTCTCTTTCATTGATTTTTTATTAGTATACATATTTTGATCCGCCTTATTAAATAATTCCTCTCCTGAAATCTGGTCTTGACTTTTTATAGAATAACCTAAGGAGATACTAAGTTCTTCCTTCAAATTTTCTTTTATAGAATAGCTTTTAGATTTTTCATTAATTTCTCTACATATTTTTCTACAAACGTCTTGATCTTTATTGATTAATATAATCCCAAACTCATCCCCACCTATACGAGCGACAATTGCATCTTCAGGTAAGTACTCAAGTAACAGCTTTGCAGCCAGTTGGATGTATTGATCACCAGTACTATGGCCATAATGATCATTAATGTATTTAAGATTATTGATATCTCCAATGATCAAACTAATCTTATTATTATGGATATCAGTTAATGCTTCTAATTTTTTTTGAAAATATCTGCGATTAAAAAGTCCTGTCATAACATCATGTTCGCTAATATACCTTATCTTCTGCTCTTTTCTTTTTAAATCAGTAATATCAATATAAGTTAAATAACCGCCAATAAACTCCTGATCATCAAATATTGGTATCCCTTTTATAAGAAAATGTTTTGAAGCACCTAAATCAAAAACTAGTTCTCTTTCTAACTCTATGGAAACATTTGTCATAAAATTTTCTTTCAATCCTTGAAAGGAAATATGACTACTTATAATATCTTTAATTGATTGATTTAGAAAATAATCATAATCATAAGGGAAAAGTGACTTGTACTTTTTATTTACACCGTTAATTTTAAAATTTTCATCAAACATCACGATTGCCTCAGTAGAATATTTAAAAAGAGCACTGAACCATTGAATTTGCGAATGAAGTTTTCTTTTAAGAATATATTGTTCTAATACTATTTCAATGTTGTATCTCAACTCATTTTTTGTGAAAGGCTTGTTTAAGTAAACACATGCAGCAGGTAAGCGTTTATAATTTCTAATGTCATTAGTTAAATATATCGTAGGTATACTTCTATAGTCATTAATAATCTTAGAAGTTTCTATCCCATCTATTGTTCCATCTAAAATAATATCCATTATAATTAAATCTATAGGTTCTTCCTTGATTATCTCAATAGCATCTTCTCCATTAGAAATAACTAATAGATTTGTATATCCTAAACTCGATAAGTCATCTTTTAATTTTTCTACGACTACTCTAGAGTCTTCTACAATTAAAATGTTAGTCATTCTATTAACCTCTCAAACTTAACTAAAATAATGTTAATTCACCGCCTTCTGAACCTGTATCTACATCATCAGTTTTAAATATCTCACTTGCTGTTTTTCTCTCAATATAACTTGTGAATTTTTCTTCAATAGCTTCATAGTAATCATTTGTACTTTTCCATTCATCTATGTCATGTTTTTCAAGTAAAGTTTCTTTTATTTCTACTGCATTCATTACTACGGCATCAAGGATTTCTTGAATTGAATGGATGCTTCCTGACATGTCACCAAATGTTTGAAACTCATTAATTATATAGTGAATATCTTTATAAAGATCTGTAGTAATCGTTACTAGCTGAGCAATTGTGTTTTTTACAGCATTTTTTACAGTTTGTAATTCTTCTTTCGAGTTCTTTATTGTATCTGACGCTATATGTAAATCTTCAGTTATTTCTTCTCTTAAAACACTGAACTCATGAATGTCTTTTACTAATGTTTTTTCAATTTGAGTAAAGACATCTTCATTTTCCTTTGTAAAATCTATAAAAACATCTATAATCTTCTCTATATTTTTAATATGGGCATTGTCATTCCGATCTAAACGTGCAAATTCAATTTTTGCTAAAACCTTAATCCGTTTAAATCGATTTGCCATTAGACTGATGCTATCAAAATTATTTTTAATTTCATTCAAATATTCTTTTAATATATCATCGCAAGCGTCCAAATCCGAATACCCATTAATAATCTGATTCATTTTGTTTTCAAATTTTGTTACCTCTTGAATTACAATATCATTCCTTTTATCAATACTTGAAGAAATAATATTACCTGTTTGAATACCGTTAACCATAAAATCCCATAAAGTTTTTCCATCATCATTTATTACTTCTAGAATCTCATCCATATTTAAAGCGTATTCCAATATATTATTAATAGAAATAGCAAATTGCTCATCAATATTGTTCACTAGGTTCTTAGATAATTCGCCAACATCAATTATAAACTGTAGTGTGTTTAATGCTTCTGTCATTTCTAAATCTTCTGTATCAAACTTCTCCATGGATTCACCGAGAGTAAATACTATCTCAGTTAAATTCTCCATATTCTGTCTAATCAAGTCTTGCCCTTGTAACTCAATTATAATACTTTCTATTGGTTCTAATGATTTTTCTACTTGTTCAATAAAGTCTTTAATAAGCATAGATATGCCTTCTAAAGATTCAATAATATCTTTTATTGATTTTATTAATGTTTCATTGTATTGTTCTAATATTTCATTTTCAATAGACGATAAATCTTCTAAATGCTCAGTAAAATCCTTATTCCAATTTCTAAGTACTATAATGTTCTCTTCAAAAACATCATAATCCTCTTTGACTTTTTTCGATAGTTGATTGATTTCTTGAGAAATCACCCGAAAAGCTTCTCCGTGTTCTAATCTAGAAGAAAAAATAATCGCATTAATAGATAATTGTTCTAAACTTCCAAATACATTTGTTAAATCCTCAATCACTTTTAACAAGGTATTAAAAGTCACTTCATCATCGTTATCTGTAGTTATTTGATTTAATAAATTAGAGATGTCTTTCTGACTAATCAATTCCTTATATATTTTTTTCATTTCATCATCTAAATGATTGACTAGTTTTATAAAAGTATTTTGATCTTCACCATTATTGTTTCTAAACTTCTTGAGTAATTGTTTTGATTCGTGAATCGCCAATAATGCCTGGTTTTCCAACTCAGGTAATTTATCAGAAATAAAACCATAAACCATTTCTGAATCATTAATCATTTCTTGAACCACTGATTCAATTTTTTCTAAATCCATATCAAAAGTTTTCATAATTACTCCTTTATTAATCAAAAAAAGTTAAATTGGATTCTTCTTTTCCACTATCTTTAATCTTTTTGATTGCTTCTTCTTCTTTTCTATAAGTCTGATCTAACATTGATTTAATGTGAATTCTTCTTAAATAAACCTTAAAATTATTTGATAAAAAGAATATCTTTCTGCCATGTTTCCCACCAGTATCCTGGGATAAAATCTCAAATTTTTCCTCCTTAAGGTAATCAATTGCAAAATTTATATTATTGTAAGCAATTGAGTTATCACCTTGATTTAAAACTTTCCCACCACCGAAAACCTTAGCTTTCATATATCTACGGTCGGCACCATATTTAATCATTTGATTAATTAACATTTCCATGGCATGAATCCCATAACGTGTATCAGCAGTTAAATTTCTCTCTGAAAACCTAGTTTTAGTAGAAATCATAATGTGATTTAAACCTGAAATCTTGTTAACTGGATCGTGTAAACAGACAGACACACAAGAACCAAGAAGCGTTGTTAAAATAACATCTTTGTTTTTTGTCGCATAATATTCTCCAGGAAATATCTCAATCATCTTTCGTTGATGTTTTTTCGAAAAGGATGCTCTCATATTAATCACTTAATCTCAATTCTCATTAATAAATAATTCATCTAGAGCTGTAATTCTAAAAAGTTTTCTCACATTCTCATTAGCATTAGTTATTCTTATATCAATGTCGTTACTAATTGATTCTTTATATAAAGACACTAACATGCCTAAACCAATAGAATCAATATAATTTGTTTCCGAAAAATCTAAAATAATTTGATCTGTTTTTTTCATAAGATCAAGAATTTCTAATTTCATATGTTTAATGTTTTCTGATACTAAATCACCACTAATTTCATAGTTTATCATAATTAACTCCTTAAAATAAATACTTAACCATGTGCTCAAGTGCTAACACATAATCAACTGCTTTTAGTTGTATTGCCTTTTGAGGCATACCAAATATAATTGCTGATTCTTCACTTTCAGCTATTGTTAATACACCTTTATTCTTTAAAAACTTCATACCACGTGCACCATCATCACCCATTCCTGTAAGAAGTATTGCTATGGCATTTGATGTAAAATAATTTCCTACAGAGTGAAATGTATAATCAACAGAGGGTCTATGTCGATTAACCTTGGGTTTTTGTGATAATTCAATTTTATAATTGCTTCCAATTTTTTTGAGGCCCATATGATAATTCCCGGGCGCAATGTATGCTGTATTATTTTCAATTACTTCACCATTTTCAGCTTCCTTCACACTAATCTTAGATATACGATTCAATGTACTGGCAAAAGCCTTAGTAAAATATTCAGGCATATGTTGTACAATCAATATTGGTGGTGTTACCTTAGGAAATTTCTTGATTAATTGATTCAAAGCTTGAACACCACCTGTTGAAGCACCAATGGCAATAATACTTTTATTATGTGCTAAATTACTTCTATTACTAACCTTAGGACTACTTAGTGAATAATGTTTAGTCCCGGCATTTGCTGCATTTTTAATTTTGCTTCTTAATTCTTCAACGAATGCTTTTCTCTCTTCTTTTGTTTTAAGAGATTTTTTGCCGATAAAGTCAATGGCTCCAATTGATAATGCTTCAATTGTCGCATCTGCACCTTTTTGTGTCAAACTACTAATCATCACAACAGGAATTGGCATATTTGTCATTAATTTTTTTAGAAATGAAATGCCTGACATTCCAGGCATTTCAATATCTAAAGTTATTACATCAGGCTTATTTATCTTTAAAATTTTAATAGCTTCATAAGGGTTCCCTGCCGTACCAATAACTGTCATCCCTTGGGTACTATTTATAATTTTACTTAACATTCTTTGAATACTTATGGAATCATCAACTATTAATACTTTGATCATTTCTCCTCCAATTTTTTCTAAAATGTTTCAAAATCATCTGAGTCAAAACCATTAGCCATTTCATCATCTAAATTTACATTTTTCGATTTCTTATTCATCGATTGATGCCCATTTGGTCTCCCAGAATTCATCTGTTGGTTTTTATTTTGTCTTGAAAAACGCTTATTAATATTTTCTAATCTAAACTCATTAACAATATCTGCTAATGTTTGCGCTTCACTGTTAAGAGCTTCACTTGAACTAGCAATCTCTTCAACCATTGATGCATTTTGTTGGGTTACTTGGTCCAGTTCTTCCACCGCTCCTTGAATCTGATTTGCTGCTGAAGACTGTTCATTCATAGAACTTGCGATTTCAGTTATGGCACTTGCTGTCTCTTCACTGTTTTCAGTGATTTGATGTAAAGTCTCACCAGTTTTAGCCACTAAATTATTACCATCTTCAATTTGTTCGATAATTTCACTGATCAGCTTTTCTATCTCCTTTGAAGACTCAGATGTTCGACTGGCTAAATTTCTAACTTCTGCTGCTACTACTGCAAAGCCTTTACCATGCTCCCCTGCTCTAGCTGCTTCAACTGCTGCATTTAAAGCTAATAAATTTGTCTGGAAGGCTATATCGTTAACCACATTGGTTATGTCAGCAATCTCTTTCGAACTGGCTGTAATGGCTTCCATAGACTTCATTGTACGCTCTACAACTGAGGTGCCTTCTCTTACAGCTTTCATAGCATTATTTGATAAATTATCTGCTTTTTTAGAGTTTTCTGCTACAGTACCAATAGCAGATGTAATTTCTTCAATGGTTGCTGATAATTCTTCGAGGGCTGATGCTTGTTCTTGGGTTCTTTGTGATAAATCCTGATTGCCTTGAGAGATTTCATCGGAACCATTACTCACATTCATACCGACATTTTGTACTTCAACTAAAGATTG
>DATFJG010000150.1:0-18153 GCA_035269305.1 Clostridia bacterium | reverse complement strand
TATATTAATATATATACATTTGATTTTAATCAAAATTTAACCTATCACTTACATATATTATATCATTATATTTTACTTGTAAACATCTTTTTTTAAATAATCCACATTTTAGGCCACTTATTAACATTATCTCCTTCACTTCTAAACATTAGTTTGATATAATACATAAAGCACTAATAATTTTAGAAATTGAGGAGATTATATGGAAATTTTTAACCTATTGAAAGAAGACTATTCAATTCAATTAAATACTAATCAAAAAAAAGCGCTTATTCATAAAGATGGACCTGCTTTAACCTTAGCGATTCCTGGCAGTGGAAAAACAACTTTGCTATTATGTCGTATTTTTTACTTAGACCAAATCCACAAGATCCCTTATGAAAATATATTAACACTAACCTTTTCCAAGGCTTCTGCTACAGATTTGAAAAAAAGATATGAAGCACTATTTGGAAAACACCCTTTGAAACTTAAGTTTTCAACCATCCACAAATTCTCTTATAAAATTGTTCGACAATATTATAAATATAGAAAAGTGGATTTTCAATTAATTGAAGGTAAATATGCTTATAAAAAAATAAACTTGTTAAAAGGTATTTATAAACAAATCAATCAGAAACACATTAGCAACGAAGATTTAGAAAATTTAATCAATGATATTAGTTATACCTCAAATATGATGTTAAAAGAAAATTTTCCTAAAAATATCAAAAAATTTGAAGAAATTTATAATGCTTATAAAACAGAAAAAAAGAAAAATAAAATGATAGATTTTGATGATATGTTGATCATTGCTTTACGTGTATTGGAAAAACATGAAAACATATTAGAGTTTTACACTTCTAAGTATAAATATATTCAATTAGACGAAGCCCAAGACACATCAATCGTTCAGCATAAACTAATTAAGTTATTAAGCAAAAATCATAATAATGTTTTTATGGTTGCTGATGATGATCAAAGTATCTATGGCTTTAGAGGTGCTTATCCTAAGTATCTATTAGATTTTAAATCCCATTATAAATCTGGGAAACTATTTTACCTACAACATAATTACAGATCTAGTTTTGAAATTATTGATGCTTGTCAAGAGTTTATTAATCACAATAAAAACAGATACAACAAAAAAATTGTTAATAAAAATTCTAAATCAAAACCTATAAAAATCATTGAATTTTCAAATAATATAGAACGCAACCAATTTCTATTAAATTCAATTGTGGCTGATGAAAGAACTGAAACAGCTATTTTATATCGAAATAATATTTCTGGTTTACCATTAATCAACTTATTAGAAAAAGAAAATATTCCTTTTAATATTCGGGGAAAAAACACAAATTTATTTAATCATTGGTTAATAGATGATATCAAAGCTTTTTTTAATGTGATTTTAATCAATCAAGACATAGAATCCTTTGAACGCATTTACTATAAACTTAACAGTTATATTTCAAAAAATATGATCAATTATCTTAAACTTAATGCTCGGGGCCAAAGTGTTTTCGATTGTTTAATCCAAAATCCTAGCCTTAAAAGATATCAATCTGATACTTTTAGAAGTTTAAAAGAAATTTTTCTCAAAGCAAAGGAACAAACGCCTATCGAAATCATCAATACAATTAAATATGAACTGAACTATTTAAACCATTTAGATGAGTATGCAGCAAGATCAAATAATCATTATGAAAATCTAAAAGAAAAGCTTCAGATCCTAGAAGCAATTGCCTCAAAAGAAGCATCAGCTTTTGAATTCCTTGATCGCTTGAATCATCTAGAAACTATTGTTAAATCACATAAAAACAATATAGAAAACAATATTATTTTATCAACGATGCATTCTGCTAAAGGACTAGAATTTGAAAGGGTTTTTATTATTGATGTTAAAGATTCAATTCTGCCCCAATCTGAGCAAAGCCTTGAAGAAGATCGGCGGTTGCTTTATGTCGCATTAAGTCGAGCCAAAAGTGATCTAAACATATTACATGCGAAATTTATATCTGGAAAGTACAATAATAAAATACAATTTATTGATGAGTTGAAAAAAAATAATCATGTAAAATATAAGATTTATAAAGCAAAAGAAAAATTCACTTTGGAAAAAGGAGAAATTGTTCATCATAAAAAATTTGGCGTTGGAAAAATACTTGATATTACTAATAGAAATGTTAGCATTGCTTTTGATCAATCCTTAAAAGTTCTATCAAAAGATCTGTGCATTAGGAAAAATTTATTGACAAAAACAAAAGAAGAAAGCCATTAATATTGGTTTTCTTCTTTATAATCTTCTAAAATTTCAAATAAAACATCCTTTGCTACGCTATAAGAAAATCCTCTTCGGTTAAGTAAACCACTTAAACGGGTATATCTTTTTTTATAAGATATATTATTATATGAGTCATTTTTTTTGCTAGCAATGGCATAGGCTGCTGAATATTCATCATCATTTGAATATTCCATTAATGCATGATCAATAATCATAGAATCAATTCCCATTGATTCTAATTTATACTTTATCTTTCTTTTCCCCATCTTTTTAATTTTAAACCCAATATACTCTTTAGCAAAGGACTCATCATCAACATAATTCAACTTGATTAGTTCATCAATAACTTCATTGATAGTTATAGTTGAATATTCTTTTTCGTTTAGTTTTTCTCTTACTTCATATTTTGTTCGGTTACGATAAGACAAATAATGTAATGCATCATTTAGCCCTCTGTTATACTCATCTGAAATAATAATATCATTCTTTAAAGATTCATCTATAGGCATTCCAACAGATAAATCGTATTTTATTAATGTCTGATAATAAATTCCAAAGGAATATTTCTCATCAATAAAAATAGAAACTCTATTTTTATCTTTTTTTTGAGTTTCTATCTTGGTTATTTTATTCAACATCCTGACCTCTTTTTTCTAGACTCTCATCAATTATTTTAATGTTAATCCAATCAATAGCCATTTCATGCCCAGTACCCCAACCATACCCGTGAGTGAAAAATCGAACATATTCTTTATCTAATTCTAAACCACCCGTATGATATTCTTTCCCATTGATAATATAAGTGATACGGTTCATTCGGGTATCATAGATTAACTCTTCTTCAAACCATTCATCAAAAATAGGCTTTATTAACCGAGCACTATCAGTTGCCTCCCAAGTTGGGGGTAATACTCTGAAAATATGACGCCCTGGTCTTGTGGAATCGTCATTATAATCATGTACATATTCAACTAAGACTGCCGCATCACCAAATGACTTTCCCCACTCTTTATTATAATCAGGGGCAATAAAATCGGAATCTGTTTGAAACATTGTTAAGCCACCAGTAAACCGATCATTAACATAGCTTATTTTTACCCTCCGTTTAAACTTTATTACATAATCCTCTTCAATTTTTAAAGGTTTTGATAACAAATAAGGGCCTTTATCAGTCTCTTCTATTTTTAATAATAAAACGCCATCTTCAATATCAATTTCATTTAACATTGATTTTTCAGACTTCCATTGGCCTAAGTACCAAAACTCTCTATTAAAGGTTTCAAATTCATCAGTATAGTCGAGTATTACTTTCGAATCATTTGGATCGTATATGAAAAAATAATAACTCGCAACAATCGCTGCAAATACAACAAATGAAAGTAATTTTCTCACACTATTCCTCCTTCAGTTTAAATTTTTTGCTTAATATAACATATATGTTATCGATGAAGCTAACATTGAAAACACAAGTATGCCTACGATTGCTATAGCAATATATTTTGTATATTTTCTATTCAAAATCAACACCCCTTTTTCCTTCTAGATTAAATACTCTTTTGATCTTATTTATATTAAATGAATAACTGTGCACAGGAAAGTTCTTTTTAATGTTTAATTTAAACTCTAACTTAAACGTTTCTTTAGTCATCCATTTTATTCTTATAAATTCAATTTTCTTTTTCAGTTGCGTATCTTCCATCTTTCTTTCAATCAATTGCTTCAAGATTTCTAGATTAACGTATTCAGCATTTATATCTTGAAAATAACCATAGATTGTATAGATTATAATTTTTTTTACCTTTTCATAAAAGTAAAAACCAATTGTTATTTTCACAATATTATAAGCTAGAAAAATAAAAGCTGTTGTAATAAAAGCAATTATTATATCCATAATTTTTTCCTTTCTAACACCTCTCTATTTCATCGACTTAACAGTCTTATCATAATCAATTATTTCAAATAACTTTTTTAACTCTTTATTGGATAGTTTTCTCCATTTACCTGTTTGTAGATTACCTAATTCTAAATTTATAATTCGAATACGTTTTAGATTTACAACTCTATAACCAAAATGCTCACACATTCTTCGAATTTGTCTATTTAATCCTTGGGTTATAATGATACTAAAGGTGTAATCATCAATATATTCTACCACTGATATTTTCGTTTTTCCGACTTCTAAGTTAACTTCACCAGACATTTTGTTAAGAAAATCCTTTGTTATCTTCTGGTCTACTGTTACAATATATTCCTTCTCTTGATCATTTTTAGATTTAAGTATCTTGTTTACAATATCACCATCATTTGTTAATAATAATAACCCTTCTGAATCTTTATCTAATCGTCCAACAGGAAAGATTCTTTCTGGATAATTGATAAAATCAATTACATTACTATCATCATGACTTGCAGTTGTTACAGTGATTCCTTTAGGTTTGTTTAGTAAAACATATTCATTATTTTCTGTTATTTCAATCATACGACCTTTAATCATAACAATATCTAGGTCGCCGATATCGTCTCCAATATCCGCTACTTTTCCGTTGACTTGTACTAATCCGCCAGCAATTAATTTATCTGCTTCTCGTCTTGAACAATAGCCAGCTTTGCTTAAATACTTATTTATTCTCATAAAACCCTTTCAATTATACTTCAATTTCCAATTCAGCCCATTCTTCTGCCACATCAACAACTTTAAAGCCTACTCTTTCCATTATTTCGATTGTTTTTTTATCATGTTTATTAATAAATGAGCGAATCACATCTTGGGAATAACCATAGTATTCCATCAAAAACTCTACACCTTGTGAAACAAAATCTGTACCAATTCCTTGGGTCATGTATTCAGGTAATAAAGCAAGACTTATTTCCAAAATCTCATCTTCAAAATAACATTCAATAAAACCTATTATTTCATCATCTATAAAACTTACAATGAATTCATAACCATCTTTATCTAATAAATCATCAATATCTTCTGGTTCGTGTTCTAGATTAAAGCATTCTGTATTGCCACTAAAATCTTTACTAACAATTAAATTCGCATATTCTTCTGTCATTTTCTCAAAATTTACTATCATAAGCGTCCCCCTCAAGTCAGTCTATATTCTTATTATAATACAAAATCTATCATAGGTTAATTAATTTCCTAAATTAATTTTTTGATTTAAAAAAAATACCTATTTAAAGGTATTATTTCATATTCTTTTTATACAAATTCGTTATCTTCTTATTGTGATTTTTTTTATTTGATTGCACTTGAACTTTTGATTCATTACTTTCTATGGTATAAATTTCAGAAACTATCGTTTTTAAATGTTTTAATTGCTCCATGTACTTTGTTTTGTCAATTTCAGCCAAAGATTTTAAATTATTTTCAAGCAAAAAAGCCTTATATGCATTATTAAAAGCTATATCAAGTTCTAATATCATTCTTGCTTCACCATTGTTTTTTAACAGCTCAAGTTTTTTTCTTGACAGATCTATTAATTCATTCATACCAATCTCCATTACAATTTAATATCTATACTACTTCCCTTATGAGGTGTTACAGAATGTTCCATAGATTTCATTAATTGATCCACACTTTTTGCATCTTGATTCATTACTTTACTTAAATTCGCAATATTAATTGCTGATTTTATACTTTGAATATTTTGTACTTGTAAGCTTGTAATATTCATCTAATCACCTCTTGTGTGTGCATTATATCATATCTTCCCTTGAGCTGCTACTATATTTATCGACAAAAAACCTCTAGTTTTTAATTGTTTTTTCTTGCTTGACTTTAAAGTGTTAAATTCATACAATATTATAAGACAAAAGAAAGGATGGCATTATGGAACTAATTTTTAGTTTAATTATTGGTCTACTCATTGGGCTAATATTCAAAATCAAGAAACCACTTTTAGAAATGAACGGTAAATTTCAGTTATTAGTACTTTTTTTACTACTCTTTTCCATGGGGGTTTCTTTAGGCATAAACCCAGATATTGTTACAAACTTGAGCAACATAGGTTTTGTTTCAATTATTTTCTCAGTTTTAATTGTTGGTTTTAGTATAATTTTTGTATTTATTTTCGGAAAAATATTAAGGTTTGGGCGATAATATGTTATTAACAATTATAATTGTACTTGCAGTAATATTAGGAATATTTACTGGTCATCTATTTATTTCAGTGGACAGTCTAGGATCAATCAATACTGTCTCTTCCTATCTTTTAATTGCTCTACTATTTTCAGTTGGCATTGATCTTGGTAGTAGTAAAGAAACATTTAAAGACATTAAATCAAAAGGTAAGATGTTACTATTTCTTACAATTGCTGTAATGGGCGGAACTTTTTTAGGCGGTTTCGTCGCCGGCTTACTTACAGATATTCGACCAAATGCCTCACTAGCTATTTCAGCGGGTTTTGGTTGGTACTCCTTAGCGCCAGTAATCCTAAACAAAATTGCGAATTCCGAAATCGCTGCAATCGCTTTTTTAACAAATATCTTTAGAGAGGTTTTTGCTATTATCCTTGTACCTATCTTAGCAAAGTACGTTAATTTCTTTACAGCCTTAGCGCCTGGCGGTGCAACTTCAATGGATACTACTTTACCAATTATTTCCAATGCAACAGATGAGAACCACTCAGTAATTGCATTTTTACATGGGGCAATCTTGTCCTTTTCAGTACCATTTTTAGTTAATTTCTTTTATCTAATTGATTAGAACATTAAAAATAAACGGGATGATTTGAAGGTTAATCAAAGCATCCCGTTTTTTAATACCTAAAATTTAATTATTTTTTCTCAGAATATTTTGATCGATAGAGTCTTCGACGATCTAATGTCCAAATTGGATCAGAAAACCCGCCGGCTTCTAGTTTCCCTGTTTCCTCTTCAAAATCATATACCCTTGCATCAATGATATCAATGTGGTGCAATAGCTCTGCTTCTAAGAACATTGGCTTTTTAGGACTTCCAAATTCTGGTTGATAATGATGCGATAATATCATGTGTTGCATCATCATAGATATTTCTTCATCAAGTCCCTTTTCTTCAGCAATCTTATCAATTGTTTTTATCCCCATGATCAGATGCCCTAATAATTTTCCTTCATCTGTATAATCGGAAACAACACCTAAATGGTCTGCATCCATCTCATTTATCTTTTCAATATCATGTAATATTATACCAGAATATAATAAATCTTGATCAACAGCTTCGTAAATTTTAGCTAATGATTCTCCTACCTTAAGCATCCTTTTAATATGATAAAGTAACCCACCACGAATGGAGTGATGATTAGATTTTGCTGCTGGATAAGTCAATAATTTTTCATGATACCGTTCTAAGATTGTTTCTGTAATAATTCGAATAGTTTCATTCGAAAAATTCTTAACCAAACTCAGAATTTCTTGATAAGTTTCTTCCGTATCAATTGGTGCTGCCATAACTAATGCATCAATATCATACTCGTCTGTCTTGGCCAAACGAATTTTTGTAATTTTAAACTGAGGACTATCATTCCATGAAGTAACCGTCCCTTTAACTTTCACAACATCGCCAGCTTTAAGCGTCTCGTGCTCGTTCTTTTCGATGTTCCATAATTTTGCGTTAATATCACCTGTTTTGTCTTGTAGATTCATATCTAGATACAATTTGTTATTGCTAGAAGTTTTTACATTAAATGCGCTGACTAAATAAAATCCAACAATATTGTCTCTTACTTCAAATGATTTAATTTCTTTTTGATCCATAATTATCTCCTTAAAAAGAAAACCCCTAAAAAGGGGTCATCATTAATCTAAAATTTCTACATCATATTTATCTTTTAAGTTCTCAACTTTATTCAAATAAACTTCATTTTGCTTTTTAATAGTTAACTCCTGAGCAACTTGATCCTTTACTTCTTCAAATGAACTTTCGCTTCCTTCATTCTTCTCAGTAGTTTTAATTAAGTGATAACCGAATTGAGTTTTTACTGGTTCACTTACTTCACCAACTTCTAAATTGAAAGCAACAGATTCAAATGCAGGTACCATTTTTCCTTTTTCAAATGTTCCTAAGTCTCCGCCTCTATCCTTTGAAGGACAAGTTGAATATTTTTTTGCTGCCTCTTCAAATGTTAAATCACCTTTTAACTCTTCAGCAATTTCTTTAATTTTCTCTTCATCTTTTACTAAAATATGCTTGGCACCAACACTTTCAGCCTTGCCATATTTTTCTTTATTGTCTACAAAATGAGCCTTCATTTCATCTTCAGTTACTTTAATATCTTTTAAAGTGTTGTGGATATTTAATTGCTTTAAGATGTTTGCTTTTGCTTTTTCTAATTCAGCTTTAAAAGCTTCTGATTCATGTAAATCTGAATCAATTGCATCAAAGTAAAATAATTCTTGATTAATTAATTCTTTTACTAAAAGCGCTTCACCTTGTGGCCCTTGAAATTGCGCTGCTCTTTGTTGTCCTAAAGATCTAAGTAAATTATTTTTATCTGCTTCTGTTATTACGTTGCCATTAACTTTGGCCAATACTTTTTCGCTCATTATCAATCTCCTCTTATCTTCGTCTAAAAATCATCACTACAATCATAACAAAGATTAAAATACTTGTCTAGTAAAATCTATGATTGCTTTAATGGTAAACTAATATTTATGGTAGTCCCTATATCTTTATATGATTCAACTTCAATGCTTCCACTGTGTTTATTTGTTATAATATCATAGGTTATACTTAAGCCTAAACCTGTACCAACCCCTACATCTTTCGTTGTGAAGAAAGGATCAAATATCTTAGATTTTGTACTTTCATCCATACCACAACCATTATCAGTAATACTCAAATGGACAGACTCATCATTAATTAACTCAGTTTTAATCTTTATTAAACCATGATCGATTTTACCTTTATTTTCTTTAATTGCATGAACAGCATTAATTATAATGTTTAAAATTACTTGATTGATTTCACCAGCATATGCTTCAACATCTGGTATCTCTCCAAGATTTTTTTCTATGGCAGCAACATACTTATATTCGTTTTTTGCAATGATTAAGGTCTCTTCAATACCTTCATTTAAGTTATATTTCACAAACTCTTTAAAGGCATCTATCCTAGAAAAACTTCTTAAACTTTTTATAATCTCTTTTACTCTGTCTAAACCCGCATTCGTATCTTCTATGATTTCATAGATATCATTAACTATAAACTCATAATCATGGGACTGCTTAAATTGATTAATCGAGTCATCTGTAATCCCTAAATCATCGTATTTTTTCATTAACTCTCTTATAAAAGAGATGTACTCTTTTAATGTTTCAAAATTGCTCAATATAAATCCTAAAGGATTATTAATCTCATGGGCAACACCAGCAGCTAACTGTCCAATTCCCGCCATTTTTTCTTTTTGAATTAACTGGGCCTGTGTCACTCTTAGTCGTTCATTAGCAATATATAATTTCTTGTGTTCTTCTTTCGTACGTTTGAGTTGAATTGCTAACTCCTTCGTCAACTTTATCTCACGAATAGCGTTTTTTATTCTAGCTAGAAACTCATAATCATTATACGGTTTTGTAATATAATCCGATGCACCTAAATCAAAGGCTTGAGATAATTTTGTAGAATCATCTATTGATGTAACAATAAGCATTTTTATATGCATCAATTGTTCATGACTTTTAACTGCTTCAATAAACTCTAACCCTGTCAATTTAGGCATGACCAAGTCTGTAATTACTAAGTCAACAGCATTTTTTTTTATGTACTCTAAGGCTTCAACTGGATCAAGAAATGTTCTAAGTGAACAGGATATTTCACTTTCTTCAATAATATCCATAGCTACATTTAACATAATCTTGGAATCATCTACCATTACAATTTTCAAAAGTATACACCTGCCTTAATTATAATTAACCTTTAATGTTATAGTACTTTTCTTATCCCCTTCTATTCTAAAACTCCCTTTTAAAATATGGGCAAAAGCTGAACTTAAAATGAATAGTGTGTTTTTTCTTATGGCATCATAGACATTTGGTAATTGGTCAACTTCTATTATAAAAACCATTCTCTTTGTACCATCTTCTTCTTGATCTAAAATCTTTATTCCTACAGATGACTCTTTCGAAAGACTAATAACATCCTTTAAAATGATTTTTATAAACCATAGAAGATGAATAAAATTAATGGGCAACTGTTTATCTTCCATCGGTTCAGTTGTAAAATTAACTTTTCCACTCACATCAACTTCTACTATTCCTTTAATAATACTTATAATTTTAGGTTGCAAATCATTTATTGTTATAACTCTTTTTAACCTAGGCAACTTTTCAACAAAACCATTCGTTATTTTTTCAATGAAGCTCAACTCTTCTTTCAAACGAAGCTTACTGACTTTGTCTTCTTTTAATTGTAATGATAAAAAATAAGTGTAGTTGAAAATTATTTTATTCAACTGTCTAATACTTCTAAAATCATTTTCTATTTCATTATAATTTTGTTGATTTGTATTAACTAGTTTTTTGAACAATTCATTTTTCTCATCTGTGGATTCTATATCATTTATGTATGCAATATTTTCCTCATACTTTTCTAAACCTTCAATAATAATAGGTTTTAACTCTGTTTTTAAGTCCCAAGGCTTTAAAATAAACTTATAAATATTAATGGCATTAATGGTTGCAATAATTTGAGCTAAGTTAGTATAACCCGAGAGAATAACTTTTACTATATTTGGATTAATTTCATTGACCTTTTTTAATAATGCTAAACCATCCATCTTTGGCATTTTCATATCAGTGACAATCATAGCAATTTCTTCTTTTTCAATAATTTCAAGGGCCTCATCTCCAGAGGTTGCAAAAAACTTATTATACTTTTCAATATGTAAACCCCTTTTAATTGCTTTAAGTACTTGTATTTCATCATCAACAAATAAAACGTTATAATTGGATAGTTTCTCACTATTCATTTTGAAGCCTCCTAGCCTACTGCTTAGATTTATAAATCACTGCTTCTTTTGTCATAAAGTCTTCAATCTTCTCATAAAACTTTTCTGGTGTTAAATCCAATGATTCAATAACTTTTTTATCAATTCTATTATTGTCCTTGTCAGGCTCAATTATCTTCCAAGATAAAATATTAGCTAAATAAATTACTCGAACGATTTCTTTATTAATAATTCTATTGCTTAAAGGTTCATGATGGTATAAAGCCGTCTCAACTATTGGTAATGGAATATCCCACCAATTAAGTAAGTAGCCACCAATAATCTCATGATTAAATCCTAATAATTTTTTTTCATAGTTTAATCGACGATCAACATCTACGATGTTTCCATTATTAAGAACATCTATTTTTTCATGTTGTTCTTCAAAGTAATTCATAATAACCACACGACCAATATCATGGAGCAACCCAGCAGCTGAATATTCTGCAGGCAATTTTTTTAAAAGTACCTTTGAGTAAATGAACCCTGCCATTTTGTTCGTTAGAGCAGCATGTTTCCATAATTTTTCGATACCCTGAATATCCATATTGCTAAAGATTGTATTACTCACAACTATGTTTTTAACATTTATCAAGCCAATGTACAAAATAGCCTGCTTAATCGATCCAGTTTTTGCTGCATAAAATGCAGAATTAGCAACTTTCAATATTCTTGATGCTAAGGATTGATCTTTTTCTATTTCTATTCTAATACTCTCTATACTCTCATTATTTTCAAGCATCTCATTAATTTTCTTATATAATTTAGGGACAGTTGGTAAAGATTCTAAATTATTAAACAGCTCAAATAAACCCTTATCTTGTAAGTTATCTTCTAACTCAAAGATACTTGATATGATATATCTTAATTCCTTATTATCCCATGGTTTGTATAAATAGACTTTAGCTAAGTTCTTCTCAATAGCAGTAATCACATCACTACGATCTGAATAACCACTTAAAGCCATTCGAATAACATTCGGATAGTGTTTTTTTACTTTTTCTAATAACTCAAAACCGTTCATCACCGGCATTCTAATATCAGATATAATGAGATCCATATTATATTCCTTAAGATAAACTAAAGCCTCCTTCCCGCTGGAAGCAAAGAAACAGTTGTATTCGCTTTTAAAAAAAATCCTTCTTAACGATTTTAATATTTGTTCTTCATCGTCAACAAATAATATTTTTCTTTTTTTATTTTTATCCATAGTACTCACCTACTCTCATTACTAAGGATATACCCTTTTAATTATATAATTAACAATATATTTGCTAATTTACTATTGATTAATAAAGCCACTAGAATATTGCATACGCTCATTAAAATCTTTAATATTATTTTCTTCAATTCTCTCATGAACTGCACCCATTATTTCAAGAGGCATAATACCTTTAATCTTGGATTTTAATAGGATACTATTAATTGAATTATACTCAGATATTTCATGTATCTTTATCTCCAGTTCGAAATCATCTATAAGTTCTTCTAGTAATTCTGTTTTTACTTTATCCTTGGTTTCTCTACTAAAAAGGTGTACTTGGTCACTAATGGCAATGAAGTCTAACTTCTCAAATGCATCGCCAGATTTCAAGAAAATATTCCATTGGTATTTAATATCTGGTAAATTTAAATCAATTTTTTCAATAGTATTTAATAATTCATCAGAAACATCTCTTCTATAGTTATAGTAGTATTGACGTTCATCTTCCCCCTTAGGGGCTTTGAAAAGATTTAATTCTGGTATTTTATTATTTTTATCATATTCAAATTCGATTATTTCTTCTATCTGATCATTAATAAAAGATACTTTCAATGAATCTTCTTCATCAATTATTTTACCAATGCCAAAATGGTTATGTAATACTAAACTTCCTTTTTTATACCTTTTAAAACTAAATATTTCCTTTAAACGCTCTATAATACTGTCAATTAAACTTATTTCTTCAAAATTCTGTAGCTCTTTATTTATTGACTCATCCTGTTTTTTAGCAATATCACTATCAATTTTTGCCCGCTTGCCTACATAGTAACTTTCAATAGAATCCTTTTGAAGAGCCGTTGCTTTCTTCCCAATAGCTTCTAAATCATTTTCCATTGATTGGATATCTTCATTCATACTCTCAAAATCATTCACTAATTTTTCATAATCTTTATTACTATCGAAGACCTCTTCAATTCTTTCTTTCTCATCAACGTCTTCTATGGTTTCTTCTTGTAAGCATTTATCGTCACTTACATCTAATCTTTCATCATTCCTTTGAAAGCCTTCTGAGGCTAACGGCTCTTGATCCTCATAAGATTTTTCTTTATTTTTACTCTTATTATTATTTATAGCCCCCAAAAGATAGTTGAGCATCTCTATCCCTATTAGTATTACTAATAGACCACTTAGGCCATAAAAAACTAAGGGGTTTAAAAAATAACTCCCCAGTAATCCAATAAGATATAATATTAACAGTGCTTTACCTTTATTTGTTACTTTATATTTTTTCATTCTATCACCTAAGTAGATTATACCATATTCAATGATGTACTTAAACAACCTTTAAATAAAATAGCCATTACATGTGAATGCAATGGCTAGAGTTTTCTTAAATTTGACTATAGACTTCGATTGTTTCAAAAGTTTGATAACAATGAAAGGTTTCTAAGAAGGCTTCAACAGTATTAATTGTTGTAAAAATTGGTACATTGTATGCCATGGCTTTTCTTCTCAACCCAAAACCTTTCGTTGATTGGTCATGTCCGCTAAAGGGCATATTTGCTATAAAAACTAATGATTCAATATCTCCATCGTATAACTCAATAGCACATGAATCTTTATAGTATTCAACAGTTCCTTGTGTGCCTACAATATTGAACCCCATTTGGTCTAAATGTTCAATGAGTTTCATAAACTCCTCTTTATGATGATCTGAAATACTCAACAAAACATTTTTCTTCTTACCATTATAAATGTCTTTGTATTGAGAAAAAAACGTCTTAAATAATGCAACATCTAAAGAGTTATCAAGACTTAATATCTCACCAGTAGATTTCATTTCAGGTCCTAATGCTATCTCACCTTGATTAATTTTCTCCATTGAGAAAACTGGTCCTTTAACTGCATACAGATCTTTTTCTTTAACAATACCCTTCGTTTTAAGTTTCTCACCTAGCATTACTTGTGTTGCTATTTTTACTAAAGGTGTTTTTGTTACTTTACTAATAAAGGGAACTGTTCTTGAACCTCTTGGGTTAACTTCTAATACATATAGTTCATTTTTATAATAAATCAATTGAATATTGATTAATCCAATAGCCTGCATTCCCTTTGCTACTTTCTTGGCAATACTATATATTTCTTCTTTGATTTGATTACTTATACTCGTTGATGGGTAAATTGCAATAGAATCTCCTGAATGGACCCCTGCCCGTTCAAGATGTTCCATTATCCCTGGAATCAAGACATCTTCACCATCACTCACCGCATCAATTTCTAATTCTAACCCGGGTAAATATTCATCAATTAATACATTGCCTTGGTTATTAACAAATACTTTTTCTAAATGGTTTTTTAAAGCTACTTTATCTTCAACAGTTTTCATTCCCTGTCCGCCAAGAACATAACTTGGTCGAACCAATAAAGGATAATTTAACTGTTCGGCTTTTAGCATGCCATCAATTACTGAAAAAGCGCCTCTACCTTTTGGGTATTTAATTTGGTTTTCCTCTAATATTTTTATAAACTCATCTCTATCTTCTACAGCATGAATACCATCATAACTTGTCCCTAGAATATTAATGCCTCTTTCATTTAAAAATGATGCCAGCTTAATGGCTGTTTGACCACCAAATTGTAAAATAACACCAAGGGGTTTTTCTTTTTCAATAATATTGAAAATATCTTCCTTAGTAATCGGCTCAAAATACAATTTATCTGACATATCAAAATCCGTTGATACTGTCTCTGGATTATTATTAATGACAATTGATTCATACCCTAGGGCTTTAATTTCTAGCAAACACTTTACTGTTGAATAATCAAATTCCACACCTTGCCCTATACGGATAGGACCCGATCCAATAACGATTACTTTTTCTTTATTACTGATCTCAACTTCGTTATGATCCCCATAAGTTGAATAGTAGTATGGTGATACTGCTTCAAATTCTCCAGCACATGTATCAACCATTTTATAAGAAGGAAATATGTTATTCTTTAAACGGAAATCAATAATATCCTCTGTGGTTTTATCTAAAACCAAAGAAGCAATAGTTGTATCTGATAATCCATATTTTTTTAGATTTTTGAATGCTTCAATACTGATTCTTTCAAACTCAACATCCTTAATCGACTTTTCCATATCAACAATGTTTTTTAACTTCTTTAAGAAATATAATTCTATTTTAGTCAATTGGTGAATCATTTTTATACTGACTTCTCTTCTAATGAGTTCGCTAATAAAAAATAATCGTTCAGTACAAGGTTTTGTAATGCGGTCCATTAACTCATCTAAAGTTAAAGCTTTGGCAGTGTCAAGACGTAGATCATACTGATTCATCTCTAAAGCTCTTACGGCTTTTAAAAAGGCTGCTTCAAAATTATTACCAATAGCCATCACTTCACCAGTTGCTTTCATTGTTGTACCAATGGCATTGTTCGCATCTGTAAATTTATCAAAGGGCCATCTTGGTATTTTAATAACACAATAATCAAGCGCCGGTTCAAAACTAGCAAAAGTTTTTTCTGTAATATCATTTTTAATCTCATGTAGTGGATAACCTAAAGCTATTTTTGTCGCCACTTTTGCAATAGGATAACCTGTTGCCTTTGAAGCCAATGCAGATGAACGCGATACTCTAGGATTTACTTCAATAATGAAGTATTGATCACTATGAGGATCTAATGCAATTTGAACATTACATCCGCCTTCAATTTTAAGTTTATCAGCAATTTTCAAGCTCGCTTTTCTAAGCATCTGATAGGTTTTATCATTTAGGGTTTGTGAAGGTGCAACAACAATACTGTCACCTGTATGTACACCTACTGGATCAATGTTTTCCATGTTACACACTGAAATACAGGTTCCATTGGCATCTCGCATAACTTCGTATTCTATTTCCTTATAACCCGTCACTGATTTTTCTATTAAAACTTGGTTAACAATACTTAAGTTCGTCCCACTTCTTATCTTCTCAATGAGTTGTTCTTCATTGAATACATGCCCACCACCAGTGCCACCTAGGGTATAGGCCGGTCGAACAACGACAGGGTAACCAATCGTCTTTATAAACTTTAAACCCTCTTCAACTGTAGTAACCATTTTACTCTCAATTACTGGTTCTCCAATTTTTTCAAGGAATTTCTTAAATTTTTCTCGATCTTCTGCTAGCATAATTGTTTCAATACTCGTGCCAATAATTTCAATATTATAACGATCAATTATGCCCTCTTCAGATAATTTATGTGCAAGATTAAGTCCTGTTTGTCCTCCAAGAGTTGGTAACAACATATCAGGTTTCTCTTTTTTAACTATTTTTTCCACAAATCTATATTCTAAAGGTTCAAAGTAAACTTTATCTACAATTTCTTCATCTGTCATAATCGTTGCAGGATTATTATTAATTAAAATAACTTCGTAACCTTCTTCTTTTAAAGCCATACATGCCTGAGTACCTGAATAATCAAACTCAGCACCTTGACCAATAATGATTGCTCCGGAGCCTAAAACCAATACTTTTTTCATTTACTTCACCTCCATCATTTTTATAAATTCATCAAATAAGAAAAGTGTATCATGAGGTCCAGGAGATGCTTCTGGATGAAATTGAACTGAGAAAATATTCTTTCCTTTCACAGTTAATCCTTCTATTGTCTTGTCATTTACGTTTTCATAAATTACTTCAACAGCGTCACTTTCTCCAATAACTTCATACCCATGGTTTTGAGAAGATATAAACACTTTATTCGTTTGCTTATTAATTACTGGATGATTCGCTCCTCGATGGCCAAAAGTCATTTTCTTCGTTTCTAAGCCATAAATCAATGCAATAAGTTGATGACCTAAGCAAATACCGAAGGTTGGATATTTTTCGATGACACCTTTTAAATTGTTTATTATATCCGTTAATGTATCCGGATCACCAGGACCATTGGATAAAAAAAGTCCAGTAGGATTATATTCAATAATCTCTTCAGGCTTAAAATCAGCACTGAAAACTTTTAATTCCTGTACTCTCAATTTTATATTTTTTAAAATATTCTCTTTTATCCCAAAATCAATAACTGCTACTTTAATGCCATTTCTTTTTAGACCCTGTACCACATAGTTCTCTTTTGTAGTCACTTGATAAACTGGTTCATTATTTGAATATTTATTAATAGCTTTTAATGCTTCCTCTAAATTATGAGAAGCCTTAATAATTTTTCCATTCATAGCACTTTTGTTTCGTATTAACTGAGTAATTGCTCGGGTATCTACACCTTCAAGTACAACAATATTCTCTTTCTTTAGAAATTCATCTAAACTTAAATCACTTTCCCAATGAGAATAGAAATCCGATATTTCTCTCACAACAAAGCCTTTAACTTGAATTTTTTTTGATTGATCATCAAAAGCATTTACACCGTAGTTTCCTACTAAAGGATAAGTCATAACAACAATTTGCCCATAATATGATGGATCTGTTAAAACCTCTTGGTAACCTGTCATTGAAGTATTAAAAACCACTTCACCAACTGCTAAAGCATTTGTATCACCTAAAAGATTCCCTTCAAAAGTCGAACCATCTTGTAAGATTAGCTTACCCTTCATAGACAACCTCCTTATAGTAAAAAAGATGGCCTTTTTTATCAAAAGTAGCCATCAAAAAATCGTAGAATTTTTTCATTCTGTGCTCCTTTCTAGTCTCTCGGACTAATTTAAAAGATTA
>DATFJG010000149.1:0-28935 GCA_035269305.1 Clostridia bacterium | reverse complement strand
CTTCTAGGGAAAGCTCTTTTTGGCGAACCAGACAATTTACTTTTAGATGAGCCAACAAACCACTTAGATTTTCAAGCCATTACATGGCTAGAAGAATTCTTAATGGATTATCATAAAACTGTATTAGTTGTTTCTCATGATCGACACTTTTTAAATAAAGTATGTACCCATATTGTTGATATTGATTTCAGTAAAGTAAAATTATTTGTAGGAAATTATGACTTTTGGGAAGAATCTTCTGCATTAGCTTTAAAACTAATGAAAAATGAAAACCAGAAAAAAGAAGAAAAGATAAAAGAATTACAAGCCTTTATTGCCCGGTTTAGTTCAAATGCTTCAAAGGCAAAACAGGCAACTTCTAGAAAGAAGTTGTTAGATAAAATTGAACTGGATGATCTACAACCTTCTTCTAGGAAGTACCCTTTTGTAGGCTTTACACCTAATCGAGAAGCCGGGAAAGAAATATTATCTGTTGAAGGCATTTCAAAAACAATAGATGGCGAAAAAGTATTAGATAATGTTAGCTTTATTGTAAATAAGGGTGATAAAATCGTTCTACTGTCAAGAAATGAATTGGCTAGAACTACATTGTTAAAAATACTAATGGGTGAAATGGAACCAGATGAAGGCAGTTTCAAATGGGGCGTTACTATTACAAAATCTTATTTACCTAAAGACAACACTTCATACTTTGAAAATAGTGAATACAATCTAATAGATTGGTTAAGACAATATTCACCAGATCAAAAAGATCAGACCTTTATTAGAGGTTTCCTAGGTAAAATGTTATTTTCCGGTGAAGAGGCATTAAAGAATGTTAGCGTTTTATCCGGCGGTGAAAAAATGAGATGTATGTTTTCGCGGTTAATGTTATCAGGAGCAAATGTGCTTTTACTAGATGAACCAACAAATCATTTAGATTTAGAATCAATAAAAGCTGTTAATGATGGACTCATCGCATTTAAGGGGACAGTATTATTTACTTCCCATGACCATCAGTTTATTGAAACCATTGCGAATCGAATTATTGAAATTACACCTTCCGGTTTATTTGATAAGGTGATTGATTTTGATGAATTCTTATCTGATGCTGCATTACAGCAACAAATAAAAAAAATGTACTAGAAAATTAAAAATAAAATACTTCAAAACACTTCTATTGAGAGGTGTTTTTTTGTGTTTAGAAAATATCAATTAAAAAATGTTTTGACAAATTGTTCAGATATAAGTACAATGTATGTAAGTAAGTACTTGTTTTATAAAGGAGGAAACATGAGACTAGAGAACAAAGTAGCAATAGTAACAGGTGCAGCACAAGGTTTAGGCCGTGCAATGATGGAAAAATTTGTTGGTGAAGGCGCAAAGGTCATTGCTATTGATCTAAAAATATCAGATTATGAATCTGATCAAGTGATCCCTTATGCTTTAGATGTAACCGATCGGGAAGCATGCAATGCGTTTTCAAGATGGTTAATAGAACATAATTATATAGTTGATATTTTAGTAAACAATGCGGGCATTACACAGGATGCACTATTAAACAAAATGACAGATGAGCAATGGGATTTAGTAATTGATGTAAATCTTAATGGTATTTATAACTTAACAAAACATATAGGACCAATGATGATGAATAATAAAAAAGGTTCAATTATAAATATTGCTTCAGTAGTTGGAGAATTTGGTAACATTGGTCAATCAAATTACGCAGCAACTAAATCTGCAATTTATGGTATTACAAAGACTTGGGCCAAGGAATTTTCTCGAAAAGGGGAAGGTGTTCGAGTGAATGCAATTTCACCAGGTTATACAATGACAGATATTTTAAAAACTGTGCCAGATGAATTGTTAGAAAAATTTGCAAAAATGACAATGCTAAAGAGATTAGCTCAACCAGAAGAAATCGCAAATGCAGCATTATTTTTAGCAAGTGATGAAGCATCATATATAACAGGCCATAATTTAAGTGTCAACGGAGGTATGCGACTATAAGTGAGGTGAAAAAATGAAAAAGCGATCAGTAGGTATTGTTGGTATTGGTACTTATCTCCCTGATGAATATATTACAGCAGAAGATATTTCAAAGAAGACAAAGGGCACTTGGACAACTTCAGCAGTTAAAGAAAAATTAGGTATCATTAGGAAAACGATTCCAGGGCCAGGTGATGGGACTCAATCCATGGGAGTAAAAGCAGCAAAGGAAGCATTAATAGATGCTAATATTTCTGCAGAAAGTATTGATGTGATCTTATGCATGGGTGAGGAATGGAAGGAATATCCATTAACAACGTCTGCTTTGTTTATTCAAGACAAAATAGGTGCAAGTAATGCTTGGGGAATAGATCTTCAAAATAGATGTTGCACAACAGTTACTGCGATAAAGATGGCGAAGGATATGATTATTTCTGATGACTCAATCAAAAGGATTATGATCGTTGGTGGCTATAGAAATGGTGATTTTGTAGATTATAAGGACCCGAATATGTCTATGATGTATAATCTATCTGCTGGCGCTGGGGCATTAATTTTAGAAGGAGATATCCATAAAAATAAAGTTCTAGGTTCTCATATTATCGCAGATGGCTCCCTAAGTAGAGATGCTGGTGTAGCCATTGGTGGGATTAATAATCCAATTACTGAAAAAAATATTGACAAAGCTTATCAATCCTTAAAATTGTTTAATCCAAAAAAAATGAAAAAACGATTAGAAGAAGTTTCATTGGAGAATTGGTTTACATGTATAGATGAAGCTTTAAAAAAATCAAATCTAACCAGAGAAGATATTGATTATTTAGGTGTATTGCACTTCAAAAGATCAATGCATGAATGGTTATTAGATGCTTTAAATTTATCTGAAGAACAAAGTATTTATCTAGAAGAATATGGTCATATGGGGCAGGTAGATCAAATTCTATCTTTGGAGCTTGCACTGAAAGAAAATAGAGTAAAAACAGGTGATAATGTATTGTTATTGGCTGCAGGTATTGGTTATGTATGGGCTGCAAATGTCATCGAATGGGGGGAGAAGTAATGTCGATTTTCTTACAACTACTGTTTAGTTCTTTGGAAACAGGAAGTGTTTACGCATTGGCAACTCTAGGTATTATTATAATTTTTAGAACATCACGTATGACTAACTTTGCTCAGGGATCCTTAGGAATGATGAATGCTTTTGTTGCAACATTTGCTTTAATAAACTTAAATGTAAATGTATTCGTAGCTGCTTTTATAGGTATGATTTCAGCATTTATTACTGGTGTTGTCGTTGATTTAGTCATTATGCGACATGCTAAGCGGGTCTCGCCGGTATCTAAGCAAATCATTACATTTGGTTTAATTATGTTATTCTTAGGGATTGCACCGATGCTTTTTGGAACAAGTCCTTTATCATTTCCAAGGTTTATTAGTGAAGGAAGCATTAGTATTAGCGGTGCTAGCGTGACATATAATGGCATCTTCAATATTAGTGTAGGACTCTTCATTATGATTGCTTTATTTGTTTTCTTGAAGAAAACTAAATGGGGGTTAGCTGTACGTGTTACGGCCTCCAATGAAGAAACAGCTCAATTAATGGGCGTACCTACAAAACTGGTAACCATGGGTGCTTGGGCAGTAGCAGCTGCTTTAGGGACATTAGCAGCATTAATGTTAGCACCAGCCATTACAGTCAACGTATCTATGATGGATAATGTGCAGATTAATGCTTTAATTGCTTGTGTTTTAGGTGGTTTTCAAACTTTCTATGGGCCAGTGCTAGGGGCATATATTATTGGATTAAGTAAAAATCTTTTAATATATTATGTGTCTTCTACTTGGGGTAATGCACTATTATACATTTTAATACTAGTATTTATTGTTTTTAGACCGAATGGTTTAATTGGAAAAAATTATATTAAAAAGGTATAGGAGGCTTCATGGAACATATAAAAAAAATATTTAATACAAAACCATACAATTATTATATATTCTTTGGTATTTTACTATCCTTAGCCCCGACAGCACAGCAATTAGGTTTATTAAACAGTTCCACAATTATTGTTTTAGGAACCGTAATATTCTATTCAGTTGTTGGTGTTGGGTTAAATGTATTACTAGGCTATTCTGGATTGATTTCATTAGGTACTGCAGGATTTATGGGTCTTGGTTCATACATGGCTGCTTATTTAACAGTAGATATGAACTTGCCATATTTCTTGTCAGTTATTATATCTGTGAGTATACCTTTAGCAGTTGGTTTAGTCATTGGTTTAATATCACTAAGAATACAAGGCTATTATTTAGCAATTGCAACATTAGGAGTATCGGAAATCTTGAAACAAGTTTTTATAGAAATGGATACACTTACAGGTGGGTTTTCTGGTAAAAGTGCTTTTTATCCCAAAATCTTTGGTTTACTTGAACTCAACAGACAGTTTACTTTTATAGGTATGAGTATTGTTTTGGTTCTAATATTAATCTTTAGCCATAACTTTATAAATGCAAGAACGGGCAGAGCTTTCTTAACCATGCGTGGCAGTGAATCAGCAGCAAAGGCTATGGGCATAAACCTGCTTAAGTATAAGCTAACAGCTTTTGGTATTGCGACAGCTTATGCGGCTTTAGGTGGTGTATTATATATTCATTTTATTCGATTTGCCTATCCATCTGGTTGGAGTGTCACATTATCCTTGCAAATTTTAGCAGTTATCGTAATTGGAGGTATGCGTAAAATGAATGGTCCCGTGATTGGTGCTTTTATTGTTTTCGGTGTACCTGAGTTAATCTTAAAACAGATTCCAATTATTAGTGGTATTGATGGGCTAGCATATATATTCACAGGTGTACTTATTATTGTAGTCATTTTATTTTATCCAGATGGTGTAATTGACTTATTAAACCCAATAAAAGATTATATTGAAAAATACAAGGAGAATAAAAATGAAGAAAAATCATTGCTTGACAATCAATAATTTAACAATGACTTTTGGTGGTATTAAAGCCGTAGATGATTTATCTTTTCAGATTTATGAGAATGAAATTTATGGATTGATTGGTCCCAATGGTGCTGGTAAAACGACTGTATTTAACTGTATCACTCAGTTTTATAAACCCAATGCAGGTCAGGTGATTTTTAACAATAAATCCGATCAATCAATAGATTTAGTAACCTATCAAACCCATGAAATTATCCAAGAAGGGTTGGTACGAACATTTCAAAATATTGAGTTAATTAACGAGTTGTCATTGTTAGATAATTTACTAGTAGGTGCTCATGTACATTATGAAACGGGGATATTTTTTCAAGGATTACGCTTGAAAAAAGCGAGAGATGAAGAAATTAAAATGAAGAAAAAGGCTGAAAAGATTCTAGAATTTTTAGAATTATTTGAAAGAAAAGATGAGTTAGTAGCGGGACAACCCTATGGGGTTCTTAAGAAAGTAGAATTAGGAAGAACTCTAATGAGTGATCCTAAGTTAATTATTCTTGACGAACCTGCTGCTGGTCTAAATGAAACGGAGACCACTCAGTTAGCAGGTTTATTAAGAGATATAAGGCTAGAATATGATTGCACGATTCTATTAGTTGAACATGATATGCGTTTAGTAATGGATGTATGCGATCGAATTTGTGCCATATCCTTTGGGAGAAAATTAGGAGAAGGTACACCGAGGGCTATTCAGAAGAATAAAAGAGTTCAAGAAGCTTACCTAGGAACGGAGGTGTAGCGAAATGTCAAAAGCCTTAGAAATAAAAAATCTTCAAATCTACTATAATAATATTCATGCCGTTAAAGGAATACATTTAAAGATACCAAAGGGTTCAATAGTTGCTATTTTAGGCAGTAATGGTGCAGGAAAATCAACGACTCTCAAAAGCATTTCAGGTTTGAAAGAAATAGATTCTGGCGAAATATTACTTGATGGAAAGAAAATTCATCATTTAACACCTGCAAAGATTAATAAAGAAGGTGTGATCCAGGCACCAGAAGGACGTCAGATTTTTCCGGATTTAACTGTTGAGGAAAATCTTGCCATTGGCGGATTTACAGTGAAATCAAAGAAAGAAATAAAAAATAATTATGAACAAGTCTTTAACTATTTTCCAATACTGAAGGAGCGAAAAAAACAAATGGCTGGCACTTTAAGTGGTGGTGAGCAGCAAATGCTGGCTATAGGACGTGCTTTAATGGCAAGTCCAGAAGTTTTACTATTAGATGAACCCTCATTGGGATTGGCACCATTAATTGTTAAGGATATTTTCAAAATAGTAGAAGAGATTAATGCAGCGGGTACAACTGTATTAATCGTTGAACAAAATGCATTGCAAACATTGAAAATATCTGATTATGCTTATGTTCTAGAAGTAGGAGAAGTATTAATGGAAGGGCCAGCAAATGAGTTGATTCAAAATAAAAAATTAATAGAAGCGTATTTAGGTGGCAGTAGTTCATCAAATGTTGATGAAAATTTATCTTAAAAAGAGGAGGAAATTTTTGTGAAAAAAGTAATGGGTATTGTTTTAAGTTTAGTATTAGTAATGTCTTTAGGTTTAACAGGATGTCAAGCTGAGTCCGATACAGCTCAAGGTGTAACAGAGACCACAGTTAAAGTTGGTAATTCAATCGCTACATCAGGTCCTTTAGCACCTGTTGGTGTGCCTTATAAAGCGGGAATGGAAGCATATTTTAAAATGATTAATGAATCTGGTGGTGTGAATGGTCGAAGCATTGAATATGTTCACCAAGATGATGAGTTCAATCCTGAAAAAGGTAAAGCAGCCGTTGATAAGATGATTAATGATGAAAAGATATTTGCTTTTGTTGGTCACTTTGGGACACCTATTGTTGGTGCAACTCTTGTAGATATTAAAGAAAAAGGAATACCAGCAGTGTATTTTGCAACAGGCACTGGTATTTTATACAATGAAAAGGCAGAAGGTAAAGATCGGGTAGCATTTCCTGTTCAACCAGTCTACCCAATGGAAGGTAGAATAATCGGTGCTTGGGCAATGGGTGAATTTGAAGGGCAAAAGATCGGTGTAATTTATACAAATGATGATGCTGGAAAAGACTTGCTTGGTGGTATTGAAACAGAAGTAGAGAAAAAGGAAAGTGTTTCAATTGTTAGTGAGCAAGTACCACCAAATGCAGAAGATGTTTCTTCAGCAGTAACAAAACTAAAAGAAGAGAATGTAGATGTTGTTGTAATCGCAGCTATTCAAGGAACTTTTCCTCAAATTGTTAAGCAATTAGCGAAGCAAGGTGTTCATCAGGCAACCTTAACAACTTATGTAAATGCAGATCAACGAATGACAGCTGCAGTTAAAGATGCAGTGAATGGTCAGTTTGATGTTTATGCCAATGCATGGGTAGATATGACTAAGCCGGCTATTGAAGATTATAGAGAATGGGTAGCTCAAACTTCTGATGAAGATCTTGCCAATAATGCTTATGCAATGACAGGATGGATTGCTGCACATTTCTTTGTTGAAGGACTTAAACGTGTCGAAGGCCCATTAACTTGGGAAAACTTTATTGCTGCTATGGAAGAAGAACCAATTCAAAATCCATTTGGCGGAAGCATAGATTATAGTGATGGTAAAAGATTAGGAACACAAGAAATGTCATTATTAGAAATGGCACCTTCGACACCAGTTGGTTGGGAAGAATATATAGGATTTAAGAGTCTAAATGAAATATTAGAAGATTAAGAGGTGACAAAATGTCTTATGATGAAAAAATTATTTCAGTTGAGACAGCTTTAGATAAACTTGATTCTGGCGATACAATCGTTACTGGGTTAGCTGCTGCAGAAGCAAGGGAAATCCTTATGGCCCTTCATACAATTAAGGACAGCGTGGATACTTTGACAGTAACCACTTGTCTACCAATGGCTTCTGCTGAGTATTTCATGAATCCAGAGTATAAAGATACATTTTTAATGGATGGATGGTTCTATACAAAACCTATGCGAAAACATCAAAAAAATGGAAACATTTCATATATCCCTAATCACCTTCATTTAGCCGCTGTAAAGCGGTTAGATGAAGTGAATCCAAGGGTATACATTGGCAATGCAACACCGCCAGATGCCCATGGCTATGTATCATTGTCCCTTAGTAATGTGTATGAACGCAGAATAATCGATCAAGCCGAATTAGTCATTTTAGAAATTAATCCTAATCTACCGAGAACCTTTGGGGATATGGCTTTACATGTAGATGATATAGATTATATGGTTAAAGTAGATTATGATATTCCCACTTTACCAGATACGATTCCTAATGAAAAAGACAAGAAAATTGGTGCTTTAATTGCTGATTATATAAATGATGGGGATTGTATTCAATTAGGTATTGGTGGTATTCCAAATGCTGTAGCAAATGCTCTGATGGGTAAAAAAGATTTAGGAATTCATACTGAAATGATGACAACGGGCATGATGAAATTAGCAAAAGCTGGTGTAATTACAGGCAAAAATAAAAACTTATATCCAAATAAAATTGTTTGCACCTTTGCCTTGGGAACAAAGGAATTGTATGATTTTATGAATGATAATCCTTCTATTGTGATTAAAGATGGTCACTGGGTAAATGATCCGTATATCATAGGTTTAAATGATAACCAAATATCAATTAACACAACAATTGAAATTGATTTAACTGGTCAATGTGCTTCAGAATCTTTAGGTACTGTTCAATATAGTGGTACAGGTGGTCAGGCAGATACAGCTATCGGAGCACAACGTTCTAAAAATGGTAAATCATTTATTGCTCTATATTCAACAACTAGTGTTTATAATAAAGAGAAAGATCAACGGGAAACTATTAGTAAAATTGTACCAATTCTAAAACCAGGTGCTGCTGTTACGTTGTCAAGAAATGATGTAGACTATGTCGTGACAGAGTATGGTGTCGCGAAATTAAGAGGAACAAATTTGAAAGAGCGTGTCAATCGATTAATTAATATTGCACATCCGAATTTTAGAGATGAATTGAGACAAAAAGCTATTGAAATGAACTATATTCAAAGGTAGGTTAATCATGGCAAAATTTATGTTAGATGATTTAACAATTGATTATCAAATTAAAGGTGAAGTCAGTAATAATCCGCCGCTGATTGTATTGAATGGTATTATGATGAGCCAAGCATCATGGGTTCCCTTACAAGATGAGTTAACAAAGAAACGTCAGGTGATTTTCCTTGATTTTATTGATCAAGGGGAGTCAGACCCTGGTGAAGGTTTAAGTTATGACCATGCATTACAAATAAAAATGGTTGTTGGATTAATGAAGCATTTACCTTATGAAACTTACGATATTTTCGGTATATCTTATGGCGGAGAAATCGCTCTACAAATAGGGATTCAATGCCAAGGCCTTGTTAGAAAACTTGCAGTATATAATGTAACTTATAAAACAACACCAGTGTTGAGTCATATTGGAAAATCCTGGATTAAAGCTGCAGAGACATATAATCCAGAAACCTTTTTTTATACGACTATGCCTTGGATTTATTCAAAATCTTTTTATAACAAAGAAATTGAATGGTTCAATAACAGGCTGGTGACTTTAAAAGAAGTATTGAATAAAAAATTTCTTGATGGTATGATTAGGTTAATTAATAGTTCTGAAAATTATGATATATATAATGAACTATGTAAAATTAAAGTTGAAACGCAAATTGTGGGAAGTGACAAAGATTTATTAACACCTGGAGAACATGGAAAGAAGATTGCTGAAAAGATTAATAATGCCACTTATAAAGAATTCTTTAATTGTGGTCATGCATCAATGTATGAACAGCCAAATATTTTTTTAGAAAGTTTACTAGGTTTTTTAGATCGAGGGTCTTCCGTAAAAATTATATAATAATCATATAAGAGAGGAATTAATATGTCTAGAAAACAAAAAACAAGAGAAAAAATAATGAAAGCAGCATTAGAGCTTTTTTCAAAGCAAGGGTATTTTAAAACAACCACTCGGGAAATTGCAGACTTAGCTGAAATAAATGAGTTAACACTTTTTAGACATTTTGGAACAAAAGAAAATTTGTTTCAACAAACAACTCAAGCATATGTTCAAGATATTAATATAAAAGGGGAAATTGAACAATTTAAGAACCAATCCTTTGAAGTAAGTATTCGTGAAATAGCACTAGATTATTTAGAATTTTGTATTGAGAACACTCAATTATATAAAATTCAAATGCATCTATCTGATAATATGAAAGATTTTGTTCGATTAAAATTATCAAGAGGTTATCAAAAAGAGTTAAAAGAGTACTTTACTGAGCTGAAAGATGAAGACAAAATCAATGGTGATCCTGAAAAGATGTCTGTTGTTTTTATTAATGGTATCTTAGGCGCTTTTACTGTCTATGTATTAACAGATAATACTTTTACAGATATACCTTTAGAGGCCTTAGTTATTGAACAAGCCAATCAGTTCGCTCAGTATTATAAAAAGTAAGGATTAACTGGGAGGAGATATGTTAAAAAAAATAGAATTAACGAATAATGAAGTCTATACTTATCGTGAAATTGAAAATGACCAACCCAAACTATTATTAATCCATGGAAATATGACATCTAGCCAGCATTATGACGTACTAATCGAAGCATTGAAAAATAGTTTTCATATTATTGCACCTGATTTAAGAGGTTTTGGTGGTTCTACGTACAAGCATGAAATTTCAAGTTTAAAAGATTTTTCGGAAGATATTTATCTTTTTATGAATGCTTTAGATATTCCCAAAGCAAATATTGCTGGTTGGTCAACAGGTGGTGGTATTGCAATGCAATTAGCAATTGATCATCCCGAATATGTAAAAAAACTTATATTAATTGAGTCTGTAGGCATTAAAGGTTATCCAATCTATAAAAAGAATGATCAAGGGCAACCAATTGTAGAGGAACCTTTATTAACCAAAGCAGAAATTGCAAAAGATGTTGTCCAAGTATTACCGATACTAAATGCTTATGCACAAAAAGACAAAGAGACATTAAAACAGATTTGGGATGCTCTCATTTATGTGAATGGTCAACCAGATGACTCTCAATATAGAATTTATTTAGAGGACATGTTAACTCAAAGAAATTTAGTTGATGTAGATTATGCATTGACACGATTTAATATTTCAGAAAAGAACAATGGTGTAGTTGATGGGACAGGTGAAATAAATAATATCACTCAAGAGACACTAATATTTCAAGGGACAAATGACTTAGTGGTACCTGAAGCCATGGGGGATGGCATTTATGAAGCCTTAGGCGACCAAGCAAAATTAGTTAAAGGTGACTGGGGTCATTCGCCGCTAATAGATGCTTTAGATGTATTAAAAAAAGAAATAACCGAATTTATTTAATTTAAAAATCCTTAAACAGTTGAACTAACTGCTTAAGGATTTCTTTATTTTAGAAACTTATTTTTTATCTGTTTTAAAAAATTATCTTTTTCGTAATGCATTTGATCCTTAATTTGGGCGAAGAAAACTTCTTGAGTATCAAGTGTTTTAGCAGTCGGTTTATCTTTTGTATAATTACCATTTGATTCTTGGATCCAAGAGTTCTCAGTATCTTCTATATTTTTAATAAGTATATTCTTAATATGTTTTTTTAATGAATCATCATAAATTGGTACCATTTGTTCAACACGACGATATAAGTTTCTTGGGCGCCAATCGGCACTTGAAATAAACACTTTTTCATTGCCGCCATTATAGAAGTAACTTAATCGAGAATGTTCTAAAAATTTTCCTATAATACTTTTAACAGTAATATTTTCGCTTAGGTTTTCAATACCTGGTCTGATACAGCTCATCCCTCTAACAATAAGATCTATTTTTACACCAGCTTGAGAGGCCTCATAAAGTTTATCGATAATTGATTCATCAACTAATGAGTTCATTTTAGCAATAATATATCCTTTCTTTCCTTTTTTTACATTTAGTATTTCATTATTAATGAGTTGAATGATACTATCTTTTAAGTTAATTGGTGCAATTTTCAAATAATTAAAATTTGGATTTAAATGGTAACCAGTTAATAAATTAAAGAGATTGGATGCATCTTGGCCTAGCTCAGGATTAGCCGTAATCAAATCAATATCTGTATAAAGCTTTGCTGTTTGGTCATTATAATTACCTGTACTAAAATGTAAATATTTCTTAATGCCGTCATCCTCTTCGCGTATGATTAAAAGAATTTTTGAGTGGACTTTAAAACCTGAAAAACCATAGACTATATGACAGCCTGACTTTTCTAATCTTTTAGCCCATTCTATGTTTTGCTTTTCATCAAACCGGGCTTTCAGTTCAACAAGAACGGTTACTTGCTTTCCCTTCTTAGCTGCCCTTGCTAAGTTTTTTACAAGTTTAGAATCCCCACTGACACGATAAAGGGTCTGCTTAATGGCTAGGACCTGATCATCGTTAACAGCCTTTTCTATTAACTGATTAACTACATCAAAGCGCTCATAAGGTCTGTGGAGCAGATAATCTTTTGCTTGGATTGCTTTAAATAAATCTTCTTCATATTCAAGACTGCTTTTTCTTGGACTATGGTATTTATACTTTAAATCGTTAAACCCTTTTATATTGTATAAGTCAAATAGATTGCCTAGATTAATCGGGCCATTAATTTTGTAAATGCTCTCCTTTGGTAAGTCATATTGACTCATTAGGAAGTTAAAAAAATCTTCGTCATAGTTTCCGATTATTTCTAAACGAACAGGAAATCCCCATTTTCTACGATTCACATAGTTTTCCATTTCTTTTAGAAAATCTGATGCATTGTTATCAAGCTCAACATCTGCATTTTTAGTAATTCTAAACTGAGTAATAGATAAAATATTATAGCCATTAAAGAGTTTAGAAATGAATGCTTTAATAATACTTTCAATATAAATATATTTGTGAGTATCATTGGTTTTTAGATGCACTAATCTTGGGAGTATAGATGGTACACGAACAAAAGCATATAGGGCACCATTGGATTCAAGGTAGGCATCATTGATCAGCAAATTATCCTCTGTATGTTCTAATTTCACTCCTAAGGTTAAACTCTTATTAAGTAAAAGAGGAAAGGGTCTTGATTGATCCACAGCCATAGGCGTTAAAACCGGAAAAATATTTTCATTAAAGTACTGTTCTAAGTATTTTTTTTCTTTCATCTTACAATCGCTAAAATTCAGTATGTGGAGTTTATTCTTAGTTAATTCTTTTTGAATGTGTTCATAGTAGTAATATTTTTCATGGTATAGGTCATGGATATTTGAACTAAGTTTTTTATATAGTTCTTCAGTGGTTAAGTCACCTTCATCTATTGAATTATAATTAGAGTCTAGTTTTTCAATGAGTCGAGCCATTCGAACCATAAAAAATTCATCCAAGTTGGAGGCTGTAATGGCTAGAAATTTAATGCGCTCTAATAAAGGGGTATCGTCTGACTTAGATAAATCAAGTACACGTTCATTAAATTTCAGCCAACTGAGCAGCTTGCTAAGATATAAATTATTAGACATTTTAGAACCCCTTTCTTTTTATGATGGGTTGGATCCCAAAGATTTTTTCGAATAAATCACTTTTAGCTTGCAGACTCCAGATTTCAAAGTCTAAATTATTAAACCCATCAATGCTTACGACTAATTGTGAGTTTTCATGGGAAACACTAAACTTAGTAACCGGTTGGTTGTGGGAACGGTCTAAACTATCGGCAAGTCTTAAGAGAGCCGTTAGTTTAAGAACTTTCATATGGGCTGTTTGGTTTAGTTTTAAACGCGTCTCAAGGGAAATACTCTTATATGAATGGTAACGTGCAATATAAGCGATTATAAGGTTTTCTTCAGTAGAGAGGCCTAGAATATCTGATGACTTTAAAATGTAATAAGAATGCTTGTAGTGTTGTTTTAAGCTGATATATTTACCAATGTCATGTAAAATACCTGCTATTTGAAGTAATAGTCGATCCCGTTGGTCAAGGCCATGAATTTCTTCTGTTTCATCAAAAAAATTTAAGGCATTATTTGTTACATTTACAGCATGTTTCTTATCAAATTTATATTTTTCCCCAATGGTATAGGCGATTCTAATGATGTTTTTATTAAACCTTTTTTCAATGACCTCATAAGTATTAGGCAATAATTTTTTTATTGTAATAATGTCTTCTAAGGTAAAATTAACACAGTAAATTGACTCAATCGAAGCAATTTTAAAAATAATTGAGTATATGGTTAAAGATATTGTGAGGCGTTCAACTTCATGAATGGTTAAATCATATTGCTCTGACAAGACAACAAAATCCTTTTGGCTAAAATCATTGTAAATATTTTTAAATGTCTCTAATGGTACTTGAAATATTTTTTCATTTTGTGGAATATTTAAAATGTTTCTTAATAAATCCATCTCTTTTCCCGTCATTATAACAGAATCAATGCTTTCATTTGAAATAAATTTTTCTAACATATGAGTGAATGAATTTAAATAATTTTCTACAGAACTTGAGAAATGTGTCATTTTATCTTTTAAATTTCTTAGAATTTCATTGAGTTTAATACTACCAAATCTTAAATTAATATAGTCAACGATCTCTCTTTCTTTAGATAATGCCATGGAAAAGCGGCCAGTACCAATGTAGCAAAAAAGTAAGTTTTGGTTGATGATTTCTTTAGGGTCTAAGATATATTGAATGCCTTTATAGATGTAACTTTTTTCTTCGCTATCACTTAGAACAGTTAAATAGAAGCCTGTTTTATGACTTATTTGATCGACGACGAAATCCTTATTATTTGATTCGCGAATGGCAGTTGTTGCAAAGAGATTAGTCATTTCAACTTGATAATCATTCAATAGGCCCTTTAGTTGATTAAGAATCTGACAAATCTCATTTAAATGTTCATAGGAGATGTGCTGATTTTTAAAAGTATCTGTCCCTAAGTCAATTGGATACTCAATTGCTTCTAAGGTGATTAGTTCATGGTTACTATTTCTTTCAGTTATTTTCATAGTAATGGCTTTAGAACCGATATATATAACTGCAGTTTTCATAATTGCCTGATTCATAATTATTCCTTTCTTGCTAATATTAAGTTAGTGTTAAGGATTATAGTTTTTTCTTCCTTTATTGTATTTCTTATTATATTATAATACAAATATTAATGGGAAGTGTTAATTCTACTTTAAATATAAAGGAGTGACGATGAATCAAATAGCCGTTATTGATATTGGATCCAATTCCATCAAATTAGTATTAGCTAAGTATGATGCCTATGGTTTTCAAATAATTGATGAACTTAAAGAAAGTGTGCGATTAGGTGAAGGCATGGATAAAAACGATTTCATGAAAGAGGACCGTATGGAAAAAGGTCTTGAAACCCTTCAAATGTTTAAAGATTTATGTATAGCAACTAAGACTAAAAGGATTATTGCAGTTGCCACAGCCGCTGTAAGAAATGCTACCAATGGTCAAAGATTTATTAAGGGCATAAATGATGCATTAGATTTAGAGGTTAAAATACTTACAGGCAAAGAAGAAGCTTTTTATGATTACTGTGGTGTTGTAAACAGTATAGATGCCACTGATGGTTTAATCATTGATATTGGTGGTGGTAGTATTGAGATGGTTTGGATGGAAAATCGAAAGATTAAACATTCTCACAGTTTTAACTTTGGTGCCGTAACTTTGGCTTCTATGTTTAATTTAAGGGATGAGGTAAAGATCGCTTCAATTGAAGCCTTAAAAGCATACTTATGGAAAGCTTTTAAAAGCATTGATTGGTTAAAAAAGGGACATTTTGATTTGTTAATTGGTGTTGGCGGTACTTTAAGAAATATTGCTAAAATCGATAAGCGTCAAAAGAATTATTCTTTTGATCGTATTCATAATTACGAAATGACAGTTACAGCAGTAGAAAATGTATTTGATCAAGTAAAAGGCTTGTCTCTAAAGGAAAGAAAAAATATTTCTGGGTTGTCAAAAAAGAGAGCTGATATTTTTATTGGTGCCAATGGTTTTGTTTTATATTTAATGGAATATTTAGAGATGAATCAACTGATATTGAGTGGTAAAGGGATTCGTGAAGGGATTTTATACAATGATAAGATTTTAGATGGACACATAGTAGAGGATGTCTTAGAGTATTCATTAATGGCTCAAGTAGATAAATTACCAAAGTTTAAAAGTCATACATTAAATGTCTATGGATTATTGAAGCAATTAGTCATGGCTTTGGAACCTTTATTCTCTTTTAAATATTCAGATTTTGATGGTTCTATTGAAAAGGTCATAAAAACATCAGGTTTGCTACATGATTTAGGAAGTATTATTAATTATTATGACCATCATGAACATACTTTTTATATGATCCTAAATTCAGATATAAATGGTGTAAATCATAGAGAACAATTATTATCGGCTTATATTGCGGCTTCTCATCGACATGTGAGCTATAGTTTGCACAAATATAATCTAAATAGAAAACAGTTTATGGATATTATCGACAGAAAAGGTGATGATAAGGAACTTATTAGGAAATTTGGCATTCTTTTAGAAGTTGCTGAAGGTTTGGACCGTAATATGTCTGGTGCAATAAAGATTCATGAGATAGTAATAGATAAACAGGCAGTTAAAATATTTATAAAGAGTTCGAAAAATCCGATTTTAGAAATAACTGATGCCCTAGAAGCGGCAAAGGGATTTGAGAAGAAATTTAATCGTCAATTGAGTATCATTCAAGTGAAGGATTAAACCAGGGGGACTAGGGATGAATAAAGAGAAACTACTTTATCTACTGACACAGAATGAGGGGCCAAAATTAGATTTTAAAGAAGACTTCAATATGGATCTTCATTCGAAGCGAAGTGAATTATCAAAGGATATTATTGCCATGGCGAATTCTCAAGGGGGCCGAGGTTATTTAATTTATGGTATAGAAGATAAAACTAAAAAAATTAAGGGTGTAGCAAAGGAAAAGTTTGCTGAAGAACGGATTCAACAATTAATCACAATGACAGTTGATCCACCTGTGAATATAAGAATTGAATACTTTGAAGTGAAAGAAAAAGATATTGTTACCATTACAATTTTTAAAAGTCATAATCGTCCCCATCAAAGTAGACAAACAGGCGCTTTTTATATTCGAAGGGGTTCTACAACTGATACGGCCAGAATTGATGAAATTGCAGCACTTTTTCAAAAAAGCAATTTAATAGGCAATGAAAAATTGCCTTTATACAATTTAGACATCAATATTTTAGATTTTAATATGATTAATGACTATTTGAACAAAAGTAATATTATTGGTGAGTCAGATAACCTAGAATTATTGTCTGATATTGGCATTATTAGCTATGATGGTGAGACGAGGGAATATGTACCAAGTGTCGGTGGAATTTTATTTTTTACAAAATTACCTCAGAATTATTTAACTTATGTTGGTATTAAAATAATTAATGACTTAGGTGAAGAGAAAAAAATAATTAATCTTAAAGGTAACCTGACAACCCTTTATAAAAACGCGAAAGATGTTGTGAAAGATCTTATAGATTTTATGCCATTAGAGGGAATCGATGAAGCCATTGGTAATGCAATTATTCATAGAGATTATTTTGACAATACAAGAGAAATTGTTATCTATCTTTCGAAGAATCAGATCATTATTTCAAACCCTGGTTCCACTATTGGTAACATAAGATTTGATAACATTATCAAAGAAAAAAATCATAAAAGAAGAAATTTTTGGTTATACAAAACATTCTTAATTCTAGATGATGAAAATAATTTGCTCAAAAATAATAATGGGTTAAAATTTATTAAAGACTATTATGATGGTATAGCGGATGTTCACTTTCTTGCTTCAAGGGAAATGAATATTTTTAAAGTAGCTATTAAAAGAATAAAGGGGTCTTATGGAAAAAATAATAGTACTAGCTAATGGTTTAGAAGAATCTTTTTATAACTATGTTCAGACAAAGGGCTACCAAGTAGTTAAGTTAAAAGAATCAAATTCAACGTACCAGTCCATTGCAAAGCATCCAGATATATTTTCGTTTTCTTTAGGTGATCAATTAATTATTGCGCCTGAAATAACTAAATATTTCAGTGAGGATATAAAAAACCATCTCATCTGGGGAAAATCAAAAATAAAAAGAGAATATCCAGGAAATATATGTTATAATGTTGCACGGGTTGGATCATTTGCCATTCATAATACTAAGTATACCGACCCAGTGATTAAAGAAAGATTAGAATGTCAGTGGATTCATGTGAATCAAGGTTACACAAAGTGTAATACATTAATTGTGAATGAAGATTCCATTATTACATCAGATAAAAGTATTTATAAAGAAACCATTAAAGAAGGATTGAATTGCTTATTGATTAGACCGGAAAACATTATTCTAAGAGGATTAGATTACGGATTTATTGGTGGTGCAAGTATAAAAATAAATGATGAAATAGTATTTTATGGAAATATTACGAATCATCCTGATTATCCTCAAATAAAGAAATTTATTGAGTGTAGGAATTTAAAAATAAAGTATTTTGAGTTTCCATTAGAAGATATTGGTTCAGGAATAGAATTAGTTATTAATTGAGGTGTAACATGTTACTTAAGTTAGGTATTTTAGCAGTTGTCGGCGCATTTATTGGTTGGATGACAAATGTTTTTGCAATAAAGTTGTTGTTTAGGCCCCTAAAACCTGTAAAGATTTTAGGATTTGAATTACAAGGACTTATACCAAAGCGTAGATTAGATATAGCCATGAGTATTGGCGAAACCGTTGAAAAAGAATTGGTTTCAATTAACGATATTATCGATCGTTTTGTTGAAGATTTAGACAAAACAGAAATTAAAAGAATGATAAAAGAAAAAATTGAAGAGATCATTCGAAAGAAATTACCGCCATTCATACCGATGAGTATGGTCATGGGCATTGTAAATGAAGTGATTGAAAACCAAGGTGATGAGTTAATTGATGAGATTACTGAAAAAATGATTCATAAAGCAACCCATTCTATTGATATTTCTCAGATGATTGAAGAGAACATAAATGCTTTTGATTTAGAAAAACTAGAGGCGATTACTTTAGAATTGGCTAGTACTGAATTAAAGCATATTGAATATTTAGGAGGCCTCATCGGCTTTTTAATTGGTGTGGTTCAAGGACTAATTATTTTAAGTCTGTAGTTGACAAATAAATGGAATCATTGTATCATTAAAAAAATAATAGTAATGGTAATAGAGGAACCGAGTAGTTAGTCACTAAATATCTGAGGGAGAGTATACAAAACTGGAAGTGTACTTATATTTATATTAACGAAAACTAGTCCCCTACTTAAATTGAGTAAGTAATGAAATGTTTACGTATAAACTGCGTTAAAGTTATATTGAGTGGAAGAATTTATTTTTCTACTTGGGTGGAACCGCGTGATACTCTCGTCCCAAAATTAATTTTTTGGACGGGAGTTTTTTAGTTTTATTTGAAAGGAGATTGAGATGGAAGTATATTTAAAAGATGGTTCAGCAATTCAAGTTGAAGACGGCGCAACTGTTTATGATGTAGCCTGTGAAATATCTAAAGGTTTAGCAAGGGTCTCTATTTTAGGAGAAGTGAATGGTGAAATAGTAGATGTAAGTTATGAAGTTGAACCTGGAGATAAGATTAATCTATTAAAAATGGATACAGAAGAGTCTATGGATGCTTTTCGTCATACCTCAGCACATATTATGGCACAAGCCATTAAGAGATTATATCCTGGTACTAAATTAGCAATTGGCCCAACAATAGACAATGGTTTTTACTATGATATTGATTCAGAGCATACTTTTGTTGAAGAAGATTTAGAAAAAATTGAAAAAGAAATGAAAAAAATTGTAAAAGAAAAATTAGAGGTGGAAAGATTTGAGTTGCCAAGAGATGAAGCAATTGAATTTGTTAAGGAACGTGACGAAGATTATAAAATTGAGCTAATTCAAGATTTACCTGAAGGGGAAACAATATCTTTCTACAAACAAGGGGAATTCGTTGATTTATGTAGAGGACCACATATTCCTAATACTAAATTTGTTAAAGCATTTAAATTATTAAGTGTTGCAGGTGCTTATTGGCGAGGGGATGAAAGCAATAAGATGTTACAACGTATTTATGCGACTTCATTTCCAAAGGCAAGTTTATTAGAGAAACACTTGGAACGATTAGAAGAAGCAAAAAAACGTGACCATAGAAAAATTGGTAAAGAACAAGAGTTATTTGCTTTAATGAAAGAGGGGCCAGGTTTTCCTTTCTTTTTACCAAAAGGTACGCAACTGAAGAATACTTTAATGAAGTATTGGCGAGAAGTACATGAAGAAGCGGGTTATGTAGAAATTGAAACACCACTGATTCTTAATAGAAAATTATGGGAAACTTCAGGACACTGGGATCATTACCAAGAGAATATGTATACTTTAAAAATTGACGAAGAAGATTATGCAATTAAACCAATGAACTGCCCAGGTGGCATGATGGTTTATAATACTAAATTAAGATCTTATAGAGATTTTCCTATTCGTATGGGAGAAATTGGTAGAGTTCACCGCCATGAGTTATCAGGCGCATTACATGGCTTAATGCGTGTAAGAGCTTTCACTCAAGATGATGCACATATCTTTATGTTGCCAAGTCAAATTAAAGATGAGATTATGAATGTTGTGAATCTTGTTGATGAAGTATATAAAACTTTCGGTTTTAAATATCATATTGAATTATCTACTCGACCAGAAAAGTCTATGGGTACAGATGAAGAATGGGAACAAGCAGAAAGTTCATTAATTGCCGCATTAGAAGAACTAGAAGTAGAATATAAATTAAATCCTGCTGATGGTGCTTTTTATGGACCGAAGATTGACTTTCATTTAGAAGATTGCATTGGTAGAACTTGGCAATGTGGAACAATTCAGTTAGACATGCAGTTACCTCAACGATTTGATTTAAATTATATTGGTGAAGATGGTAATAAACACAAACCAGTTGTTATACATCGAGTAGTTTATGGAAGTATTGAACGATTTATTGGAATATTAATTGAGCATTTCGCTGGTCGTTTCCCAACTTGGTTAGCGCCAACACAAGTGAAATTTATTCCTGTAGCGGATCGACACATTGGCTATTGTGAAAAATTAAAATCAACTTTAGAAGAAAAAGACTTGCAAGTTGAAATTGATGGTCGAAGTGAAGGCGTTGGTTATAAGATTAGAGAAGCCCAATTAGAACAAGTACCTTATATGATCATTGTCGGTGACGATGAAGTTGAAGGGGAAAAGTTAGCAATCCGTTCAAGAGATGCTGGAGAATTAGGTAAACAAACAATTGATGAATTTATTGATCATATTGTTAAAGAAATAGAAAATAAAGAAATGGCAGTACAAGACTACTAAAATATTTAGACCTATTGATTTTATTAATCAGTAGGTCTTTTTTTGTTATTAAATTTTAGTAACAATATTGTTAAATAATCTAAACTTTTGTATAATTAGAGTGAGAGTATTCAGAAAATTCGAAATTTCATTACAGTATAATTGGAGGAGATTATGTTCAAGGATTTTTATGAGAATATTGATAAAGTTATTTTAGGTAAAAAGAATGTTGCTGAACAGCTAATGATTGCATTGTTAGCAGAAGGACATGTATTAATAGAAGATGTTCCTGGTGTAGGTAAGACAACAATGGCAAAAGCATTAGCCTTTAGTTTAGATGCCTCTTTTAGCAGGATACAGTTTACACCGGATGTTTTACCAAGTGATATTTTAGGTGTTTCTATCTATAACCAAAAAGAACAAATTTTCAAATTTCAAAAAGGTCCAATATTTAATCAAATTATTCTCTCTGATGAGATCAATAGAGCCTCACCCAAAACTCAATCTAGCTTATTAGAAGCCATGGAAGAGAAGCAAGTGACCATTGATGGAAAAACATATATTTTACAAGAACCTTTTATGGTTGTTGCGACACAAAATCCTATTGAATATGAAGGGACCTTTGCTTTACCTCAAGCACAATTGGATCGTTTTATGATGAAAATTGAAATGGGTTATCCCTCAAAAGCAGTCGAGATGGATATATTTTTAAAAATAAAAGAACAAAGAATGCCAGAAAAATTAGGACCAATATTTACAACGGATGAAATTATAAATATGCGACAAAAGGTCAATGACATCTATATGGCCGAAAGTGTTAAAGAGTATATTTTTAATATAGTTAGAGAAACTAGGGCCGACGACGATATAATTTTAGGGTTAAGTACCAGAGCAGCTATTGCACTTTACAAAGCATCAAAAGCAAAAGCTTTTATAGAAGGTAGGGCATATGTTACACCGCGAGATATTAAAACACTAGCGAAAAATGTTTTTAGTCATCGAGTGATCATCAAACCAGAAAAAAAATACCAAGGCATTACCAATCGAGAGTTTATAGAAAATATTGTTAGACGAACACCGGTGCCAAAGGAAACGGATTATGCTAAGTAAAAACTTAAAACACTATTTATTGATTATGTTACTTACATTAATAACAGCATTATTAACTGGTGGTGAAGTATTTTACATGTTTTTGATATTTGAAACAGTTTTACTGCTAAGCATGTACATTATTCAAAGGAAAAACGCTAAAAATATTTTCCCTTTTTTAGACTTAATGCATAAGGAAATCTATTACAATGACCAAATTAAGATTAATTTTGATTGTCATAACTCGGGTCCATTGCCAATAGCAGAGGGGATTCTTACCTTTTCTATAGAGAATGATTATTACAATATTCCCTTTGAACCGGTTATTGCATCAATCAAAGGCTACGGAAGAGTGGTTGTAGAAAAAAACTTAGTGAATGGCAGAAGAGGTTTATATAATACAGGAAAAATAAGAATTGATTATGTGGACCCGTTACATTTATTTCCTAAGTTTCGTGCCCATGAACAAGAAATAGAACTATTAGTTTATCCAAGGGTTCAAAAATTAAACTATTTTTATTTACCAAATGCTGAATATTATGGCTCACATCTCGTTAAAAATAGCAACTTTGAAGATTATTCAAGTATCAAAAAAATAAGAAAGTATCAATATGGTGACACCTTAAAAAGAGTGCATTGGAAAATAACGTCAAAGTTTAATGAACTACATGTGAAAGAATATGCTTTAACAGCAAATCCTAAAATAACTCTTTTAATGAATAGCAATCATTTAGATTATGATTATAAGCACTTGGAAAAAGTGGATCTAGCCGTTGAAGTAACAGTATCTATTGTTGAGTTCACATTAAAAAAAGAAATAGAAACAAACATTGTTTATGATTTTTCTAATGAAAAACTAGTTGGTAAAGATTATAGTGCTTTTAAATTAATGCTTAAATCTTTGACAACTTTTAGAGGAAATTTAGACATCGATTTTTATGATTTGGTTTTAAAAGAATCTCAAAAACTTAGTAAAAATGCATTTTTATGTTTAGTCACACCAAGTCTAAGCCATGCATTATTTAAAACTTTGATTAGCTTAAGAAAAAGTGGTACTGAAATTTCTTTGGTTTTTTTGCATGGAGAAGAAAAATATGCAAATGATCAGATATCCTTATTAAAAGCTCATAATGTTAGGTGTTATTTTGTTAATAACAGTGACACATTGGTAAGTATATTGGAGGGGATTCGTTCATGAGTCGTCTTAAAAATATAATTCGTAGTTACTTGGATCATTTATATTTACTAGTGGTTTCTTTTTTTCTAATCTATCCCTTATTAAAGGGCGTTTTTCAATTAATCAATTATTCCTTACCTGTTAACAGCTTGTTTGTCACAAGCTTAACTTTTACTTTAGGACTTTATTTGATGCAACCAATAAAAAGATATATTTTAAGTAGCATTCTTTTTATGGAAATTACATTTATTGGACTGATTTTATTGAATTGGCTTAATGAAATCAGATTTGTTAACAGAGAACTATTTATAACATCAAAGTATTTGTTTAATAAACTTAAGATAGAGTTAATTGTTGATGGTATTCATTCATATGTTAGTTTTTTGACGGGTCAAACAGCCTTTGTTATTTATCCAACTTATTTCGAAAGTATAGTTCAGTTAATTGCTATTGTTATTGTCTTTTATATTGTCTTTAAGTATAAATCACCATATTTTCTATTAGGATTTGCTTTAGTTTTTATCTATGCATGGTTTCAGTATAGAGAAATTGAAATGTCAACAATTTTACTCTACTTTATTGGTATGATTTTATATACCTATGAGTATTATCATTTTAAAACATTTATTAAAGGTAAAAATAATGCTATTGAAACATCATATTATCGATTTAAAAAGCTTAGGTTTTCTTATATGATTTTGGCTATGATTATATTTGTTAGTACACAACTAATCTTAGCATTTTTTCCAACCAATGAAATCAATCAAAGGATTTCTAAATATATACCATCTGTTGAAGGCGTAAGAACAGCTTATTATAAGCAAAAAAGTTTTGGGTATTATACATTAGAAGATTCAATTTATCATCCCCAAGAGAATGCTTTAGGGGGATCTATTACAGATAGAGGAGAGAATCTATTGTTTTTAATTAAGACTGGTGCAGATAGTAAATACTATAGAGGTCGAGTTAAAAATAAATACACAGGAAATCAATGGATTAATGAAAACATAGATTATAAGAGTGGTCAAATACTAAATGCGACGGAAGAAATCTACCAAGCGGAAATTGAGCCGATAAATCTAAAAACCATTACTCTATTCAGTCCATATCAATTCATGAAGAGTAATTTTAAGTCTGAATATATTTATAGCAACGAAGACAGCATACAATTTTATAGAGGCCCTAAAACACCTGCATTAGAAAAAAAATATACTGTTTACTGGACAGAAAGTTATAGTGACAATTTATCAATCTCAGAAAAAAGAAAGTATCTAGAGTATCCGAATAGTGGACTTGAAGAAACCCAAAGAATTACTAATGAAATAATTGATGAAGATATGACTGATTACGAAAAAGTAAAGTCAATTGAAGAGTATTTAAGAAAAGAAAGTGGTTTCAACTACTCATTAGTTGTTTCGAAGAGTAAAGGATCAAAGGATTTTGTTGAAAATTTTATAACTTATGAAAAGAGAGGTTACTGTACTTATTTTGCCTCAGCTATGGCAATTATGGGTAGAATGGCAGATGTACCAACGAGATACGTTGAAGGATTTATATTGCCGAATGAAAGAAATGATAATGGGTATTATGAAATAACTGAAGCAAGAGCCCATGCCTGGGTAGAAGCTTATGTGGTGGGGCAAGGGTGGATTACATTAGAAGCAACACCTGCTTATCAAGAATCAATTATTATAACAAATCAAAGATCTGATGAGTTTAACGATGCCCTTTCGCCTGAGGATAGTCTTTCTGTTGTTTCTGATATTAATTCTGAAAAGGATTTAAGGACAGAAGAGGATTTTATGTCAGAAGAGAGTACGACAAATGAAAATGACAGATTAGTAATGATATTCCTTCTAAGTTTTATTTTTATTTTTATAATAAGTCTACTACTTTTAAAATATCTAATGAGAAAAAAGGAAGAAAATTTTGAAGAGTTGTCTGTACATGAAAAAAGTGAGAAATATATTGAAAGAGTTATTCAAATACTAAAGATTAGTGGCTATGAAAAAAAGAATACTGAGTTTTACTTAGAATTCATGGAACGGATACTAGATCATCATCTAGAGCTTTCATTAGATATTCATGAGTATGAAACCATTGAAGGATTGTTTTATACAAATGAACCAATCAGTTCAGAAGGCCATCTAATAATAAAAGAGTTTTATGAAAGAATCTTTGAAAAAATATATGGTGATAAAAGTCGTATCATTCAATTTTACTATAGCTTTAGAATTAGCTAGACTTTCTATTTAAATCTTATAAGAATTTTGATATAATGAACGAAATTATGAATTGGAGGGTTTTATGATGAAAAAGACAGTAGGTTTTATTGGTTGTGGCAATATGGGTTCTGCGATGATTAGAGGCATGATTCAATCAAGAGTCGTAGCCCCAGATGAGATGTTCGTGAATGACCAAAATTTAGAGAAAATGAAATCACTAAAGACAGACTTAGGTGTACAGATTGAAAAAACTGCTAATGGTCTGGTGAAAAAATCGGATATAATTTTTCTTGCCGTAAAACCAAACGTATACGGAGTGGTATTAGAAGAAATAAAAGAAAACTTTACTGAAGATAAAGTATTTGTTTCCATTGCAGCAGGTATTAATAAAGCCTTTATAGAGAATATATTAGGTGAGGATAAAAAAATAGTTCGATCTATGCCGAATACACCAGCCCTTGTTGGTGAAGGTATGTCAGCATTATCACCAAATAAAAATATGACTCAAGAGATAACTGATGAAATTATCGGCTTATTTGAAGCCTTTGGAGAAGCTGAAATAATAGATGAATATCTATTTCATAGCGTTATCGGCGTCAGTGGTTCTTCGCCTGCCTATGTTTTCAAGTTTATAGAAGCAATGGCTGATGCAGCTGTTCTTGGTGGTATGAAGCGAGAGAAGGCTTATAAATTTGCAGCCCAAGCAGTTCTTGGTAGTGCAAAACTTCTTCTTGAGACAGGTAAACATCCAGCTGAGTTAAAAGATATGGTTTGTTCCCCTGGTGGCACAACCATTGAAGCCATCGCTTCACTAGAAAAGAATGCTTTTTCTGGCACAGTTATTGAAGCCATTGAAGCATGTATGGACAAATCGAGGGATATGGAATGAAATACATTGATTTAACCCATAAAATAGAAAACAATATGCCAGTATATCCTGGCACAGAAAGTTTAAAAATGATACCTGCTAATACTATTGAAAAAGATGGGTTTAGAGAAAAGGTTATTACTTTTTGCTCCCATACTGGTACCCATATGGATGCGCCATCTCATATGCTACTGGAGGGTAAAAATTTAGATGATTATGATTGTTCGAAATTTATTGGTAAGGCACTATTAATACCGATAGCTGATGAAAAAAATATTAGGGATTATTCAGAAGCATTAGAAAATGTAGATTTTGTGATTTTTAAAACAGGATGGTCTCAGTACTGGGGTCAAGCAAAGTATTTTGAAAATTATCCTTGTATTAGCATAGAAACAACAGATTATTTAATAGACTTTAACTTGAAAGGCATCGGATTTGATAGTATTTCTATTGATCCTATTGATTCAAATTTTGAAAATCATTATATTGTTTTTGAAAATGATATGATTATTATTGAAAATTTGACAAACTTAGATCAAATAAATAAAGAATTTTTTGAACTAATGGTTTTACCCTTAAATATCAAAACTGCAGATGGTAGTCCAATACGGGCTATTGCAAAAATCGATTAATTGCAATTTGGGAGGCAATAAATGAAGAAAATAAGTGATCTATTTAAAAATATTGAAATATTAGATTTGCGCAATGGTGAAGTTGTAAAAGTTAATGGTGTTGCTTACCATTCAAAGAAAGTACAGGATAAATATTTATTTGTATGTATAAAAGGCTACAAAACTGATGGGCATAAGTATTTAAAACAAGCAGTAAATAAAGGAGCAAATGTTGCTATTGTAGAAGAGTTTGTTGAAGGTGTCGATATTCCACAATATAAGGTTAAAGACAGCCGATTGGCTTTAGCTGCAGTGGCCAGTGCCTTCTATGAGCATCCTTCAAAGGATTTAAAAGTAACTGGTATTACAGCAACGAATGGTAAAACGACAACTGCTTACATGCTTAACTCTATTTTAGAGGAAGAATCCAAAACAGGTGTGATCGGTACCGTTGGTGTAAAAATTGGTGATGATATTACTTTAGCGATTTTAACAACACCACAATCATTAGATTTACAAAAAGATCTTTTCGAGATGAAAAAAGCTGATTGTGAGTATGTTTCTATGGAAGTTTCCTCTTCGGCTCAGGAGTTAAAAAGAGCTGAATTTGTGGATTATGATGTTGTAACCCTTAACAATATTAGTAGAGAACATATTGATAACCACGGGTCTTTTGAAAATTATTTTTTTCATAAATCAAAATTGATTCGTGAAGCAAAAGAGGGAATATTTGCAGTTCTGAACTTAGATGACGATTATAGTAAAAGTTTAATAGATGAAACAGAAGCACAAGTCTTGACTTATGGTATTGAAGATAAAAGTGGTTATATAACAATTAATAATATTAACATGTCTACAGGTTTCCCACAGTTTGAAGTAGAAATTCTTAAAAATATTAAAGGTTATCAACAGAACTTTGAACCGCAAAAATTTATGATCAATCTAAATGTATCTGGCTACCACTCAATCTATAATTCAATTGTTGCCATATCTGTAGCATTAATTTATGGCATCTCAATTGAACAAATCCAAAAGGGATTATCAGCCTTTAATGGTATTGAACGACGTTTTGAGATGGTATATAATGAAGACTTTATGGTAATTGATGATCATTTTGCAAATCCTGGAAATATTGATGTCACATTAAAGACTCTTAATTTTATGACTTATAACAAACTTCATATGGTTTATGCTTTAAGAGGTAGTAGAGGTGTAACAACAACTGAAGAAAATTCAAATATGATGGTAAAGTGGATCAAGAAATTAAACATTGATAAAATTTATGTGTCTTTAAGTGTGAATCATGTGAGTGATAAAGATGAGGTAACAGATGATGAGTTAAAGATATTTACCGAAATTATGAATGAAAATAATATTAAAATCGAAGTCTATGATGATTTAGATGAAAGCATAGACATTGCACTAGATGATGTAGAAAAAGACGACTTACTGCTCCTTGCAGGCTGTCAAGGCATGGATTACGGTTGCAACATACTTCTAAACAAGTTAGCAGAAAGAAAACCAGAACTTGATCAGGAAAAGTTATTTAAGCCATTAGAAACAAGAGTTGCTGGTTTACTGAAGAATCTTAA
>DATFJG010000148.1:0-3449 GCA_035269305.1 Clostridia bacterium | reverse complement strand
CTAATCCTTCTAATGACATACCTTCCTTTTTTAGAAATGAATTAATTAAATCTGTTTTCCCATCAATATAACGATCAATATCATTAGGGAATTTTTTAGCAAGTTCTAGTTTTAATTGACTATATTTTTGTACTGCTTCCGTGTTATTATTTAAATGTTTTTTTAAAAGAAAATGGTTTCTCAAGTTAATACTTCCTGCCATGCATACATATAGATGATGAGCCATCCAAGTAATATTTGGGTGATCATTATTATAAGAAAAAGCATCCCTACCTTCAATCCCCAAAGTACCTAAATGATTATACCCAACACTTTCTAATTTTTTAATAACTGTTACTTTTGTTTTTTTATCTTTTACAATGATATCAATATCTAAAATTGGTTTAGCATACAGTCCTACAATTGAAGTGCTTCCAACATGTTCCACATGAATGTCTAAACTTTCTAATAATTTTTCATAGAATACTTTTGCTTTTTTAAACTCATCCTTCCATTTTGGATCATATGCTACAACTTCAATTTTTCTCACTGCTATCATCCCCTTTTAAATAATTATACTCTCACTCTAGATTTTTTACAAAAAAAATAACCATGGAATGACTAATTCATGGTTACTCTTTGAATACAAACTATTTAATTTATGATACACCATAATACTTAATGTATTGATTTTCTGTTGCTAACTTAACGCCATAGCTCTCGTGGTTGCTAGCAATTTGACATTCATCATAAGCACCGTATTTAATATATATTTCTTTTTTAGATAAACTTGGAAACATTTTCAAAAAAGTTTTTTCATCATGATGTGTATAAATAATAACTTCTAGGGATTCTTTTAAAGCCTCATGCATTAATGCCTTCATTGCATTAGGCGACTCTGTCCATTCTAAGCCTGACATAATGATCCCTCTATTCAGACCATTAGATTTTACTTTTTCAATAATATTTTTTGCTGTATCTTCAACTAAAATCCTATTTGTTTTTAAATGTTCGTTGATACAATTCTTGCACCCCATTGTACATGTTGGCGCGATTAGTATTGCTCCAATAAATGGTGCATCATTTAAAACATTATGAACGATCCCTTTGTATTTTATCATTTAAACCACCGCGATTTGTTTTCTATCCTTAAATTCTTCTGTCTTTCCTTCATTGAACTGACTGATTGGTCTAATATACCCTGTGATTCTTTGATAACTCTCTGTATACTCACCACAATGCGGGCATTGGCTATAATAACCATCTAAAAAACCATGTTCATCACAAGTTGAATAAACAGGACTAAGTGATGTGTATGGTGCTTTATACTTATTAGAAACATATTTAATAATTTCTTTAGCTTTTTCCCCACTAATAGAAGTTTCTAAATAATTATGAATAACTGTACCCCCAGTATGAAGTTCTTGTAATTCATGTTGGTGCTTATAAAGTTGATCAATATTTTCTACTTCACTTACAGGCACGTGGCATGAGTTAGTATAATAAGGTGCATCTTCACCTTGAGTAACTATATTGTCTCCGAACAATTCAACATCTTTTTTAGCTAATTTGTATGATGTTGATTCAGCAGGCGTTGCTTCTAGATTGTATAAATTATCTGTTTGTTCTTGGAAATCTTTCAAGATATCTCTCATAAATATTAAAACATCATGAGTTAATTGATACCCTTCTTCGCTTTTAATATTTTTACCTAAGAAGTTTTCACACATTTCATTGGCACCAACATAACCGATCGTACTGAAATGATTGTTTAGACTGCCTACATACTCAGAAAAAGCTGGTAATAAACCGTTTTCTAATTGTCTTTGTAAAAACTTTCGTTTAATCTCTAAAGATTCTTTTGCAATAATCATATTTTTTTCAATCACATTAAAAAGCTCGTCTTTTGTTTCAGCTTTGTATGCATATCTTGGTAGGTTAAGTGTAACAACACCAATGGATCCAGTTTTTTCTCCAGAACCAAATAAACCACCATTTCTTTTTACAAGCTCACGCTTATCTAATCTTAGTCGACAACACATGCTTCGCGCATCTTCAGGATCCATATCTGAATTGATGAAGTTTGCAAAATATGGTATTCCATATTTACCTGCCATCTCCCAAAGATTATCATGTACTTCGTTGTCCCAATCAAACTTTTCATGAATGTTGTAAGTTGGAATTGGATATGGAAATGGTGCACCAACAGCATCACCATTAAGCATTATCTCATAAAAAGCTCTATTGATCATATCCATTTGCTCTTGACATTCACCATAATTATAATCTAATGGTTTACCAGCAACTACTACTGGTTTTTGTGCCATATCTCTTGGTGGTACTAAATCAAAAGTTAAATTACTAAAAGCTGGTTCAGCTCCCATTCTAGAATTTGAGTTAATTTGAAAGATAAATCCTTGCATCGCTTGGTAAACTTCTTTATAAGATAAACCTTCTTCTTTTACAAAAGGTGCTGTTAAGGTATCAAAGGAACTAAAGGCAACTGCCCCCATAATTTCATTTTGAAAAATCGTTGTTAAATTAGCAACTTGTGCTAACAAACTTCTAAAGTGTTTTGCTGGCTTTGATGTCGGGATGTTACTAACACCTCTTATCCCTTTCATAATAATATCTAGTAAAGAATAGCCACAACAATAAATTGTTAAGCCACCTAAATCATGAATATGAAAGTCGCCATTATTAAAACCTTCTCTAATACGTTTATTATAAACTCTGTATAGCCAATAATCTCGTGAGGGCATTTCTGTTATATAACGATTGAGTGAGCCATAACTGTAATGGGCGTTTGAATTTTCTTTTACACGCCAATCACTTCTATTAATATAACTATCGATTTTATCTAGATAAAATTCTCTTGTACCTTCTCGCATTTTTTTATGTTCTTCTCGGTATAAGATATAACGTCTTGCTGAATCATAGCGTTCATATTTCATCAATAAATTTTCTGCCAAATCACTAATTTCTTCTACTGAGAATAATCTATCTTCAATTAGTATTTTCTGTCTAATTTCATTTTCGATAATATTTGAAACCCGATTATCAATCCCATCTTCGCTTTCATACATTGACGCTTCAATGGCAGCTATAATCTTATTTCCATCATATATAACTGGATCTCCATTTCGTTTGACTACTTTTAGTTCCCTCATATTGGCCTCCCGGTTTTTTCTCTTTTTCTATATATAGTGGTTTACAACCTCTTTTCCCCACTAATTGACACTATATATATTTTAGCACCTTTAAGAGACCTTGTAAATGGTTTTTTAAAACTTTACATTTCCTTATAATTTGATTCCCTTTATTTTAGGCTTTTTTAAAAGTAAGATTTTATAAAAGCTAAAATTTCATAATAATGTAAAGCAACTGTAAGTACCAAACTAATAATCCCGGCAATTGAACCTATACTAAAAAACAACTCTTTTTTCTTCTGTTTTCGATATTTCTCAATC
>DATFJG010000147.1:0-2089 GCA_035269305.1 Clostridia bacterium | reverse complement strand
GAATTGAATTAATAATAATACTTAATGTAATTTTGAGAATATAGAAAACCATGCATTTATTAGTAAAAATTAATCTTATCGAATAAATGAAGCGTGTGAACTTTTATCTGAAATGTCTCAAGAAAACTCCATCCTAATCTTGTTTTTGATTAGGTTGGAGATGAATTGAGATGGTTTTAACTTACAAAGCATAAGCCCTTTCTATATTTCAATAATTCTACATCTTTAACATTTGAATTAATCGTATTACCTTCATTATCTTTCATTCTAACCCACTTTCCGTAGTTGAACATACCTTTAACCTTACAAATGTCACCTTCATTTTTCACCAAATCTCCTGGTGACAATGGATATTTTTGAGTTCTAACACTTCTGCCATAAGTTTTGCGATTAGTCTGTAAAGAACGATTATTTCTTCTATTAATAATTGCATTAATAGGGTTACATCTTTTTTGATTTTCACCTCCTGCAATTACAAAGGCATCATTATAATGTGTTTTTTCTAAATTCTGTTCAATACGTTTCTTTTTAGTAATATGGCCAAAAGTATAATCACAATCTAATTGATTAACCATCTTCCATCTAACTATATTCATAAATGCTGTCGATTTTAAAGTTTTTTGTGCTCGTTTTTGTATTTCTGGATACCCAAATTCTGTTGCAGTTTGGTCGTCTTTAGATTGATTGCAGTCATGACAACTAATAGTTAAATTAGAAACTCTATTAGCACCACCTCTGGATTTAGGAATAATATGTTCGATCTCTAAAGGGATATTCTTTTTACCACAATAAGCACATTGATAATCAAATTTCTTTAATAGATAATTTCTTACATTATATCCCTGGAGAGTTCCTTGTTGATATTCAACTCCATTAATCTCAGGATTCTGTATTTTCTGTTGGTCAAACTTAGCCACTTCAACTATCACTTTTTCAATAGGCAATATTTTTTTTAGCATCTTAACTAATTTAATATGACTATCTTTCTTATGCTTAATTGATGGAGCTAACCAACCTTTAGGTTTGCTTCCTTTACGATTATCAAATCTGGGTTGTCGATATCTAGTCTTTCTACTACGTCTTGTACGACGATAATTAGCTTTTTGTTCTAATTTTTTAGATAAATCACCTCTTAACTCTAATTCTCCACTAATTAATTCTTCACTATTATTAATTGCTGAAAAACCTACTTTGTTATATCCTGCATCTATTCCTAAAGTAACATTCTGAGTATATGAATTTTCTTTTTTACGATCAATAATCATAATAGTAAATGGATTTCTTTTTACAACTTTAGCCCTACCTCTATTTAATAACTTTCTGGCTCTTGCTGGATTAGTAGGGTTTAAAGGTTTACCATTTTTGTCTTTAACAAATACTTTCATAATTAACACTTCCTTAGAAACTATAATTTTACGACCTGTAAAGGTCATCTCCGCTAATGCGGGTTGGTTCTCCTCGCTAATGTCTGTATAGGCATAGGTTGTAATGATGTTGCATATCTAGGGATGACAATATGTTTCGTCCATTACAACTTCCAGAGCCTAGGACTGGAGAAGCATCCTAGGGTGTATATCAAAACACTCAATACAGGACGTAGTTCATCTGCCTTCACCTTTGAGAAGACATCACTAAAGCTAATCTCCTACTCTACTATAGAGCTTTTTCAAGCTCCATCTGAATCTTTAGTTTGATTCAGGTGGAGTAGTTGACTACGTTAAGAACAATTAAATGATTATATCAAAATAATTGCAATATTATGAGCATTACCCATTGTTATAATAGACATTATTATTATAATTTTAATATTGATCCTTTAAAAAAGTTGATAATACAGTACCATTCTATCACCAAAATAACAGAATAACAATTTTAAAAAAGATTTACTTCAGCATCTTTTTTAATATTATTTTATATAAGTAATCAATTTTTAATTATTAGATAAAATTATTTTCCTAATATATGGTTCTCCCACAAAAAGGTTGTTTGTAGTTCAAGATCAATAATTTAAGACAAATCAAAGTTTCTTTGAGGCCAAGATTATAACTCTTATTCTATGAGTAATACTGTGCTAACTTTAACTCATTAT
>DATFJG010000146.1:0-3316 GCA_035269305.1 Clostridia bacterium | reverse complement strand
AATAGATACCTACATTTTCTGCTACTTTTACTTCTTCTTCATTTGAAGAATTGATCATCTTACCAATATAGTAAGTATTCATAATAGCTAAGTCACCTTCGCCAGCTACAACTGCTGTTGCCTGTGCTCTGTCATTTCCTTTTGGTGTTCTAGCCATATTTGCTAAAATACCTTCTGCCCATTCTTCTGCCTTTTCTTCCCCATGAATCTCAATAATAGACGCCAATAATGATTGATTATATATGTTTGATGATGATCTAACTAAAATTTGATTAGCCCATTTTTCATCTGTTAAAGACATATAATCTGATAGTTCATTTGGGTCCACTCTATCCTTAGCATAAACGATTACTCTACCTCTAACAGTTAATGCTGTCCACTCATTATCAGTATCTCTTAAGTTTTCTGGTATATTTTCAGTGAGTTTACTGCTCTCAATAGATTGTAATAAACCCTTCTCTTTAGCACGATGTAAACGACCAGCATCGGCAGTAATTAATAAATCTGCTTGTGTATCTTCTCCTTCACGGTCAAGTCTCTCTATTAATTCATCTGAATCACCTTTAACAACATTTACTTTAATACCTGTTTCTTCTTCAAAAGCATCGTATAAGGCTTCATCGGTATCATAGTGTCTATTTGTATATAAATTCACTTCGCCTGATATTTCTGTTTCTTCAACAATAGCTTCCTGTGGTTCCACTTCATCATTTGAAGATGAACATCCTACCATTAAACCTACAACTAACACAGTTACTAAAATAAAAATGCTTATTCTTTTCATATATTCTCCTTTATTGTAATACAACTTTACTCTACACTTTGATATTGATTATCAATACCGTTTATATCATACTATTTCTGTCAGGATTATGTCAAGCATTATTTGATAATGATTATCATTATTATTATTTGAACTAAAAAAACTGCTCAATCATTCTTTGATTAAGCAGCTTTCTATTAATAACTCATTATTAAGCAAATAACACTAAACTTGTAGCCATAACAGCCATACCACCAATTAGTCCAGCAATGGCGATGTGGTGTTCTCCGTATTTTTCTGCTGTTGGTAAAAGTTCATCTAAGGAAATATATACCATAATACCAGCTACACCTGCAAAGACAACACCAAATAATGCATCACTTATGAAACTTCTTAATATGAAGTATCCTAAAAAAGCACCAACGGGTTCAGACAAGCCAGATAAAAAGGAATACATAAAAGCTTTTTTCTTATCCCCTGTTGCATAGTAAATAGGTACAGAAACGGCAATACCTTCTGGTATATTATGAATTGCAATGGCTACAGCAATACTAACACCAAGGGCAGGATCATTTAAAGCACCAATAAATGTTGCTAAACCTTCTGGAAAGTTATGTATGGCAATAGCTAAAGCTGAGAACATTCCCATTCTAAGTAGTTCTTTTTCTTTAACTTCTTTTTCACTTATTTCATCAGGACTATGAATCTCATGTGGATTTTCATACTCTGGAACCAATTTGTCAATTATTCCTATTAACATGATCCCAGCAAAAAAAGCAAGGGTTGTATATACATAACCACGGGACGCTCCATAAGCTGCTTCTAATGATTCTCTCGCTTTAACAAATATCTCCACTAATGATACATAAATCATTACCCCGGCTGAAAAGCCTAATGCTGCAGATAAAAATTTCTCATTTGTTTTCTTAGTATAAAATGCTAATGCACTACCTATACCAGTTGAAAGACCGGCAAATAAAGTAAGTCCAAAAGCAAAAAGTATATTTCCTTCTATCATAAAATCCTCCTATTTTTATTTGATCTTTAAGTACTATATTAACATATTATTCATTATTTCCCCAAACTTTATTTAGAAACTCATCTCTTCCAGAGCGTGAACGATAATACTTATATTTAACATCACTTTTTATATAATAATCTTGGTGATATTCCTCTGCATTATAGAATTCACTTGCTTCACGTATAGGCGTAACAATTTCTTCCTCAAATCTTCCAGACGCCTCTAATGCTTTTAAGGACTCTTCTGCTAATTTTTTTTCTTCTTCTGTTTTATAAAAAATAGCTGAAGTATATTGGTACCCTCTATCTACAAATTGTCCACCAGAATCTGTTGGATCAATCTGACGCCAAAACACATCTAATAGTTCTTCATAACTTATTTCTTCAGCATCATAAACTACTTTTACAGCTTCTATATGCTTCGTGCTTCCAGAAGAAACTTGTTCATAAGTTGGATTTTCAAGCGTCCCACCGGTATAACCAGAAACCGCATCGATTACACCATCTAATTTTTCAAAAGGAGGCTCCATACACCAAAAGCACCCGCCGGCAAATATAGCTGTCTCATAATCTGCAATATTATAATCGCTTTTTTCTTCTATAATTTTTTCTTCATTATTCATATCAATATTTATTAATAAAGCAATCACTAATATTACTAAAATAGAAATAAAAACTATTACTTTTTTCATTTTTACACCTCCATATGACTTATTATACCCAATGAAGTTTTATATAAACCTTTTGAAAAAATAATAATTAATTTACAATTATTTGGGTAACTATATAATACCGGAAAGGAGGTTTCATGGGAACTTTAGAAAGTAAAATTATTCGCATGACAGTTGTCTTAACATATCTCTTAATGATTACTACTAATGCATTAGCTAATATTTTACCGATTAATGGATTAAATACAGGCCAAGTCTCAAATAATTATCCAAATCTTTTTGCTCCAGCAGCCATTACTTTCTCTATATGGGGTCTAATATATATTAGTCTTGGTATTTACGTAGTCTATCAACTATACGCTCTCAAGGGTAAGCCTTATAGAGCAAAATTCTTTGATACAATTGGAATATATTTTAGCCTTTCATCAGCAGCAAATGCATTATGGATCGTCGCATGGCATCACTTATATTTTGGTATTAGTTTAATTTTAATGGGTATTATTTTACTATCCCTTATTAAAATTAATAAGACAATCTACAATAAATCATTAGATACACAGGTCACAAAAATCGTAAGTTTACCATTTAGTATATACTTTGGCTGGATTACTGTTGCAACAATAGCAAATGTAACTACTTTACTCGTCAGTCTCAATTGGCAGGGTTTTGGCATACCAGATTATATCTGGACAATTGTAGTACTTATTATCGGACTAATCATTGGTTCAATCACTATGTATAAGAAAAAAGATTTTTTCTTTGGATTAGTTTTCTTATGGGCCTATACAGGTATTTTACTGAAACATCTTCAGAAAAGTGGTTTTAATGGTAACTATCTCACCATCATAATCACTGTTATGGT
>DATFJG010000145.1:0-26273 GCA_035269305.1 Clostridia bacterium | reverse complement strand
ATGAGTATAAAGGTATTATTATTAACGACGGTTTTTTCAATTTATAAAGGAGATATATTTTTACTTGATACATCTGTTACCTTTGCTATTGTCAGTTTCTTAGTTGTTGTATTGTTGGCACGGTTCATTTTGGAAGGTGGTAGAACAAAATGATTATTATATCAAATATTTTATTAGTTCTAAGTTGGGTTTTAATCATTACTGGATTAATTGGTATTGGTAGATTTGATTCTTTGTATTCAAAGCTTCTTACTGGTTCAAAAATTGATACGGCGGCTGTTATTCTAATTTTATTAGCTTTAATTCTTAGAGTCGAAATGCTAAGTTTTCAGTTAAAACTATTTATAATTTTGGCATTTTTATTAATAACATCTCCAATTAGTAACCATATGATTGCTTTTAGTGCTTACTTTAATGGAATAGAGATAAAGGAGAGAGATTATGATTCTTAAGATTGGTTTTCATATTTTAGCAATCATAATGGCTATCTATATTGTTAATACGGATGAACATTTAGAAATGATTATTGCTTTTTCAATTTATTCGTTATTCATTTCGGCAATCTATTTCTTTAATTTTGCTCCCGATGTAGCTATTGCTGAGATTGCTATTGGTAGTGCAATCGTACCGATAATGTTATTGGTTTCTGTGTCAAAACAAAGAAGCTTTATTGTAACAGGAGATGTATTAAGTGAAGATTTTAGTGCAGAGGGAAGCTGTAGGAATCTATTAGAAGAATTCTGTGATTTATATGGTTTGGATTTAAAAATAATAGAAGATTTAGAAGAAGATAAAATGGTTCTTTCCGGTGTTTTTAGAGTAGTAAACGTTGATTTGCACGTAAAAGCCCGTGAAGGTTTAGGAGGATATTTCTTTATTGGTAAAGAATCAAGTATTTTAATGCATCGTTTAGAGAATATGACAAGAGATAATTTTGATGTTATGGTTATACTAGCCCCTGACTTAAATGCTTTAGGTGGTGATATATCATGATCAAAAAGATTGCAATTCTCGTGGTAACATTATTATTTGTATTTTTAATTATGGTAATTGATATAGAACGAATTGATTCTTCTTCTAAAGACTATTTTATAGAAGAATCATTTAAAGATGTCCATTCTCAAAATATTGTTACAGGCATATATCTTGACTATAGATTATTTGATTCAATTTTTGAAGCAGGTATTTTGCTCGTTTCTGTTGCTGGTGTAATATTTATGACAAGAGAAGATGAATCTATGAGAAAGGGGTAATGTATGAGAAAAAGTAAAGTTCTAATAAGTATGAGTAGATTTATCTATCCATACATTATCATGTATGGTGTTTATGTAACAATTTTTGGCAATTTAACCCCTGGCGGCGGATTCCAAGGTGGCGTAATTGTTGCTACGGGTATTATGTTGATTAACTTTTTTAAACCTGTGCGTTTTGATTTGATTCGCTTGAGTGGCTATGAAAAGCTAACATTTTTAGCTATTTTGGTTGTTTCTAACATTTCATATTTTGTTTCTGGTGAAAATTTTACTAACTTTTTTTTCCATAACCAACAACTTTTTCTAGTATTATTGAATTTTTTAATAGGATTAAAAGTTACATTAGGTTTAGTAAACATCCTAGAAACATTTTTTATAGAGGGGGAAATCTTTTGATTAGTGTTTATTTATCGCTTATTTTGGTATTGATCGGATTTTATGGCTTGATGACATCTGAAACCGTTATTAAAACAGTTTTAAGTTTTAATATAGTCGAAGCCTCTCTAATTGTATTGTTTTTAAATTTAGTTGCTTTAGAAGGAGATAATGTTCCCATTTATGCGAAAACTTTAAAGAAAATGGTGGATCCTTTGCCTCAAGCGATGATGTTGACTACTATTGTTATCGGTGCTGCTATCAGTGCATTAGTATTAATGATGAGTATTAAGATTTTTCACTATTTTGGTTCCTTAAAATGGGCAGAGATACTTGAAAGGGATATTTAGATGATTGCTTTAATTTTATTACCAGTTTTCACAGCATTATTTGTTTTTTTATTAAAAAACAAAAAAGTTATTCGTTTAAGTTTGTTATCAATACCAGTTGAAATTTATCTTATCTATCAATTATTTGAAAAAGTAAATGAAACTGGGTTTCATAAGATAATTGTTGGTGGATGGCCTGAAGTTGTTGGTATTAGTTTGTATGCTGATTATATTAGTTTTGTCTTCTTATTTATAAGTGTTGTTGCTTGGTTAGCATCGAGTTACTACTCTTTAAGTAAAAGAGCTGATGACTATAAGTTTTTCTTCTTCTTGCATTTTTTAAGAGGTACTTTTTATGGTTTGATTTTTAGTAATGATCTTTTCAATATTTTCGTATTTATTGAGATTATATCTGTCATTTCAACAATGTTGATTATTTATAAAAAAGATGGTTTTTCTGTTCGTGCTGGCATGTACTATTTATTGTTTAATAGTGTAGGGATGTTTTTCTATCTCGCCGGTGTTATTATTATTTATATGCGTATTGGAACGGTTAATTTAGATTATATAGTGAACTTGCCCTTTGATGCGACAACTAAAGCTGCTTTTGGTTTAATTGTTACAGCTTTAGGTGTAAAATCTGCATTCTTTCCAGTTTATACTTGGACTTGGTTGCCTAGAGCACATATGGCAGCACCTTCAGGGATGTCGGCGTTATTGTCCAGTGTCCTTGTAAAAAGTGGCTTTATTGTATTAGTCAAGTTGTATAGATTTTTACCAGAAGGGATTTTCTTTAGATATCTCTTAATTATGGGATTGCTTAAAGCGATTTCAGGTATTATGTTTGCTTTAAGTCAAAAAGATATTAAAGGTATTTTGGCTTTTAGTACAATTTCTCAATCAGGATTGATTTTAGCAGCAATTTCAGGTGTAGGGGATTTGCATATCGCAGGATTAGTTCATCTAATTAACCATAGTTTATTTAAAGGATTAATGTTTTTAACGGCTGGTGTGATTATTAAACATTATAATGTTAGAGAGGTTAAACATATAAGGGGGTTGTTAAAAAAGTTTCCAGAATTAGCTTTTTTCTTAATCCTTGGTGGTTTATCTATTACGGGATTCCCTCTAACCAATGGTTTTGTTTCAAAACATTTAATTAAATACTCTTTAGCGAGCAATAGAGTAGTTATGTATGCTTTGCATTTGATTAATATCGGAACCATTATTTACATCCTGAAGTTAAGCCAAGTATTATTTGGTAAAGCTAAAGGGAATATAAATGAAAAGATGAAAGTAAGTCGTTTGCCCCTAATATTTCTTGCTGGTATAACATTCCTTTCAGGTTTTGTGGAAATGTTTATATTAAAAAATTATCTAGATATTGTTGTTAAAGTTCATCTTTCAGATTTTATAACATATTTTATTTATATTGCTATTGGCTATCTAGTGCATAGATACATTATTGATCGAGACATTAAAGTCTTGCAGTTTTTACGCAAGTATCAATTAGGGTTTAGGAGAGCAAACATAGTATTAGCATTATTTTTGATGTTAACTATGGCATTTATTTATTAGGTAAGATTTTTAAATGATGAATTAGGCGATTATAGTTAATCGAAAGGAATAGAGAAATGATTTTATTAATCCTTATACCAGTATTGACTGCTTTAATTGTATTTTTACTAAAAAGAGATTATGTTATCAAATATAGTCTGCTTTCTATACCGATAGAAGTATATGTTATTTATCGTTTATTTTTAAAAGTAAATACTTTTGGTGCCCAAGAAAGTATCGTTGGTGGTTGGCCAAAATACTTTGGTATTAGTTTATACATGGACCATTTAAGTTTCGTATTTTTAGGCATTAGTATCATTGCTTGGGTTGGTTCTAGTCTGTATTCATTAATGAAACGATCAGATGACTATAAATTCTACTTCTTCTTACATTTTTTAAGGGGAACATTTTATGGATTAATTTTTAGTAATGATTTATACAATATATTTGTTTTTGTTGAGATCACCTCGGTAATTTCGGCTATGTTAATTATTTATAAAAAAGATGGATTTTCTATTCGCGCAGGGATTTATTATCTAATGTTTAATAGTGTAGCCATGCTTTTTTATTTGATGGGTTTAATTATTATCTATATGCGTCTTGGAACTTTAAATTTGAGTTATATAAGTAATTTACCATTGGATGCCACAACAAAAGCTGCTTTTGGCATGATTGTTACGGCTTTAGGGGTAAAATCTGCTTTTTTTCCCGTTTACACATGGACTTGGTTGCCTAGAGCTCACATGGCGGCCCCTTCCGGTATGTCGGCGCTTTTATCAGGTGTTTTAGTTAAAGCGGGCTTTATTGTTTTAGCTAAACTGCTTCGATTTATACCCGAGGGTTTATTTTTCAAGTACTTATTAATTATGGGTATTTTAAAGGCTATTTCTGGTATTATGTTTGCTTTGAGTCAAAAAGATATAAAAGGAGTATTGGCTTTTCACACAATTTCCCAATCAGGTATAATACTTATGGGTATCGGTGGGATTGGTAGTCTCCATATAGGTGGTATTTTACATTTGGTGAATCACAGTTTATTTAAGGGGTTACTATTTTTAACAGCAGGTATAGTGATTAAAGAGTATAATGCTAGAGAATTAAAAAATATAAGAGGGTTATTAAAGAATTATCCTGGTTTGGCATTTTTTATGATTATCGGAATCTTATCCATTACTGGTTTTCCTTATACAAACGGTTATGTTTCTAAACATTTGATTAAATATGGTTTAAAAGGGAATATTATTTTAGAAATGTCTATGCATTTAATTAGTCTGGGAACAGTTATTTCTTTTGTAAAGTTGAGTCAAGTACTCTTTGGCGAACAGAAAGCTAAAATCGATACATCCCATAAAGAAAGTAAGATGCCTTTAGTACTTGTTGGTGGTGTTACTTTATTTTCAGGTGTTGGGGAAATGTATGTACTGAAAAAGTATTTTGATATTATTATAAAAGTTCAGTTCAGTGATTATATTACTTATGGAATATATGTTGCTATTGGCTATTTAGTTTATAAGTACATTATTACTAAGGATATAAAATTCCTACAGTTTTTAAGGCATTATCAACTAGGTTTCAGACGTGCAAATATCGTATTAGTATTATTTTTAATGTTAACAATGGTATTTATTTACTAAAAAAATAAAAATCAAAAAAATCTAGAAATTAATTTAATATATGATAAAATAAGAATCAGACACTATATATAGTGTCTGATTTATACTTTATGCACAATATGTGCAAAACATGTGGATAAGAAAGGAGTAATAATGAATGTAGTTAAAAGAAATGGCGTGCTAGTCGCCTTTAATATTGAAAAAATCAAAACAGCAATTGAACGTTCTATGTACGAAACAAAAGCAGGGGTAGATGAAGCCTTGGCATTAGCCATTGCTGAAAGAGTAGCCGAAAGTTTTGAAGGCCTTGATCGCATTGATGTCAATGCAATTCAAGATACCGTTGAGTTAATGCTAATGGACAGTCCTAGAAAAGATGCAGCAAAAAAATATATTATCTATCGAAATGAACATGATAAGATGCGAAAGAAAAAGAAACAAGAGTTCAACCTATTAACGAATGATTTTATTAGTAAGTATAAGCATCAACCGGCACCGATGAATCAATTAGGAAATTTTGTTTATTATAGAACATATTCAAGATACTTAGAAGAAGAAGGTAGAAGAGAGTATTGGTGGGAAACTGTTAGAAGAGCTGTTGAATACAATTGTTCTTTAGTGCCAACGACTCGAAAAGAAGCAGAGGAATTATTTGATAATGTTTATAATTTGAAACAGTTTTTATCTGGTAGAACCCTTTGGATTGGCAACACAGATGTTGCTAAACATTATCCAATGGCGAATTTTAACTGTTCTTTCCAGATTATTGAAGATTTTGAATCATATACAGATTTGTTCTATTTATTAATGATTGGTTCGGGTATTGGTTTACGCATTCTTAATGAAGATGTAAAAAAATTACCGAAAATTAGAACAGATTTTGAACTGGTTCAAAAAGATTATGCACCTGTTGAGAAAGAGGCACGTGAAGACCATACCTCTTTAGAGTTTTTATTCAACAATACAGCTAAAATAACCATAGGTGATAGTAAGGAAGGTTGGGTACAATCCTTAGATTTCTTCTTTAAATTACTTTACTCAACACAATATAGAAAAGTAAAAACAATAATAATAGATTATGATAATGTACGACCGAAAGGAGAAAAGTTAAAAACCTTTGGCGGCACAGCGAGTGGTCCGAGAAGCTTAAAAAATATGTTTGATAAGATTCAACAGCTATTAATCAGACGATCAGCTATTGAAAACAAAGATCGTGTAAAACTTCAATCAATTGATTGTATGGATATTGCAAACATTATTGGTGAAAATGTTGTTTCAGGTGGGGTAAGAAGAACTGCGGAAATCATGATTATTGATCCTGATGATCAAGAGTGTATAGAAGCTAAAAATGATTTATACAAACAAATAGATGGTCAGTGGATCATGAATGATGAACTTTCTCATCGACAAGTTTCTAACAATTCAATTTATTATCAAGAAAAACCTTCTCGGGAAAAATTAAATTGGCAAATCAAACAAATGAGAAACTCAGGAGAACCAGCATTTATTAATGCTGAAGCAGCTAAAAAACGAACAAAGACTTTTAATGGTGTCAATCCTTGCGGGGAAATTTTATTAGATACAAAAGGCCTTTGTAATTTAACAACGCTTAATGTTGAAGCTTATGTTCAAGAAGATGATTCTTTAGATTTAGAAGCTATAATAGCGGCTCAAAAAATGTCTGTTAGAGCAAGTTATCGACTAACAACAGTAGAGTTAGAGCTGCCTAAATGGGATCGACAACACAAAGAAAATAAGATTGTTGGTTGTTCATTAACAGGTTGGCAAGATGCAATGAATCGATTGAAATATTCAAGGGACGAGCAGATTGTTTTATTAAAAAAATTGAGAGCTGCTGCTAGAGAAGAAGTTGAGAAATATGCTAAGGAACTTGGAGAAGCTATACCTGAATTAGTGACAACTGTTAAGCCAGAAGGCACACAATCACAATTACCAACGGTTTCTAGTGGTGTACACTATTCACATTCCCCTTACTACTTAAGACGGGTTAGAATATCTGCAGATGATCCGTTAGTAAAGGTATGTGAGGAGTTAGATTATCCAGTATACCCAGAAGTAGGTCAAAGATTAGAAGATTGTATAACAAAGGTAGTTGAGTTTCCTGTAAAAGCACCTGAAGGGAAAACAAAGTATGATGTTAGTGCAATTGAACAACTTGAAGATTATAAGATGTTCATGGAAAATTATGTGGACCATAATGTGTCCATTACAGTTCATGTGAGAGACCATGAGTGGGCTTTAGTTGAAGACTGGTTATGGGAAAATTGGGATGATGTTGTTGCAGTAACATTTTTAGCCCTTGATGATAATTTCTATGAATTGTTACCCTATGAGAGTATTAGTGAAGAAGAATATGAAGAGAAAGTTCAGGCTTTAGCACCCTTTAGACCTTCTTTAATTTCAAAGTATGAGAAAGAAGAAATAATATTTGATATTGGGGATGATGGGTGTGAAAGTGGCGTCTGTCCAATTCGATAGTTTGATTGAAAATCAATGATTATTATGGTAAAATTAACTTTAAGAGGTGAATAAATGAAAACAAATCAAATGATGTCATTAGCCCTTGAATTAGCAGATTTATCTGAAGTACCATATGATTCTACCATTAGTGTGAGTGGCGAGGCTATTAAAAAAGTGCTCATTGGTGTAGATATGGAAACTCAAGAACTGCTATTGGCTAAAGAGTTAGGTATTGATTGTGTTGTAAGTCATCATCCAAAAGCAGATACTGCTCGAACGGATTTTTCGAAAGTGATGAAAAAACAAATCGATCGGATGGTCACCTTTGGTGTACCCATTAATAAAGCTGAAAAGGTTTTAAGTAAAAAGCTTAAAAGTGTTGAATTAAGCAATCATGTTGCAAACTATGATCGCGTATCTTCGGCGGCAAGACTTTTAAATATGCCTTTTATGAATATTCATATGCCGGCAGATTTAATTGGACAAAAGATTGTTCAAGAATTCTTAGATGAAAAATTTAAAGAACAACCTAAGAAAAAGTTGAAGGATATAGTTTCGGCTTTAAATGAAATGGAAATTTACAGAAATGCTTTGGCTGGACCTGTGATTCGTGTGGGTTCAGAAGAATCATATGCAGGTAAGATTGCGGTTTTATTTGCTGGTGGCACAAATGGCGGCGAAGATGTCTTTAAAGCTTATTTTGAAGCAGGTGTTGGTACAATTGTATGTATGCATGTGCCAGAAGATGTTAAAAAAGCCGTAGAAAAACAAAACATTGGAAATATTATTGTTGCTGGTCATATGGCTAGTGACTCAATAGGACTGAATAAGATTATTGAAAAATGGGAAGATCATGGACTTGAAGTTACAAAAATGTCTGGGATCTTATAAATAAATCCAAACAACTGTAACAGGTTGTTTGATTTTTCACTTAAGTATTCAGAAAAATCAAAAAATATAAAGGAATTTACTTTGTTTTGTTGAATTATGTAATAGACATATTAGAAGAGGGGGAAAACAAATGAAAAAGTATAAGGTGGATGCAATAAGAAACGTGGCAATGTTGGGACACGGTAACAGTGGTAAAACAACATTGACTGAATCAATGTATTTTAACACTGTGAAAAACAAATCTATGGGTTCCGTAACAAAAGGGACAACGATTTCAGACTTTTCAGATGAAGAACATGAGAGAAAATTCTCTATTTCTACAAGTGTTGTACCTGTTGAATGGAAAAAGTCAAAGTTTAATATTTTAGATACCCCAGGCTATTTTGATTTTGTAGGAGAAGTTTTTGGTTCCTTAAGAGTTGCTGGTGGTGCAGTGATCGTGGTTGATGGCACATCAGGAATAGAAGTTGGAACGGAAAAAGCATGGAAATTTACAGAAAAAAGAAGTATGCCGAAAATTATATTTATCAATAAGATGGATGCAGAAAATGTCAATTACGTAAAAATAATTAAAGATTTAAAAGATACCTACGGAAATAAAATTGCGCCTTTTGCGATTCCAATTGGCGAAGAAGAAGAATTTAAAGGTTTTGTTAATGTTGTAGATTTAGTTGGTCGCGAATTTGATGGAACAACTTGTAAAGACGTAGAAATTCCTGAATCACTTGATAAAAAAATTAACCCAGTACGGGATATGTTAATAGAAGCTGTTGCAGAGAGTGATGAAACTTTACTCGAAAAATTCTTCGAAGGTGAAGAGTTTACAACGGAAGAAATTCATAAAGGTCTAAGAAAAGGTGTTATAAACTGTGATATCGTTCCTGTAATTATTGGTTCAGCTGAAAAATCAATTGGAACACATACACTAATGGATATGATTTTTGACTATATGCCAACACCAAAAGATATGCATGATGGTGTTTATGATGGTGAAAACCCTGAGAATCATGAGTTAGAGCAAAGAAAAGTTGATGAAAATGGACCATTCTCTGGCTTTGTATTTAAAACAATTGTAGATCCTTTTGTAGGTAAAATTTCCCTTTTCAAAGTTTACTCTGGTAAGATAAAAAAAGGTGATACTGTCTTAAACACTAATCAAAATGAAGAAGAACGTATTAATAAGATTTTCTTATTAAGAGGAAAAGAGCAATTAGATGTTGAAGAAATAGTGGCTGGAGATATAGGTGCTATTGCAAAATTAGATTATACTAAGACGGGTGAAACGTTATGTGCCCTTGACCATCCAATACTATACCCAGGCATTAGTATACCAAAACCAGCGCTTTATAAAGCGATTCATGTTGAATCAAGGGATGACGAAGGTAAACTATCTGAAGCCCTTCATAAATTAAGTGATGAAGACTTATCTTTTATTCACGAATGGAATGACGAAACAAAAGAAACTCTTGTAGGTGGTCAAGGCAATATGCAGTTAACAGTAATTAAAAGCCGCTTAAAAAGAGAGTTCGATGTAGAAGTGACTTTTGATACACCACATGTTGCTTATCGTGAAACAATAAAAGGTATTGCTCAAGTAACAGGAAAACATAAAAAACAATCTGGTGGCTCTGGTCAATTTGGTATTGTTGAAGTGAAATTTGAACCTTCTAGTGAAGAGTATGTTTTTGAAGATAAAGTAACAGGTGGGTCTGTTCCAAAACAATATATACCAGCTGTTGATAAAGGTATTTCAGACGCTATGGTTCAAGGGGATCTTGCTGGATTCAAAGTGGTTAATATTAAAGCAACATTGTTAGATGGTAAATACCATCCAGTGGATTCAAGTGAGCAAGCTTTTAAGCAAGCCGGTCGGAAAGCATTAAAAGCAGCTTACAGTGTTGCTAAGCCAATGTTATTAGAACCAATCATGCATGTTGAAGTTTATGTACCTGATGAAAACATGGGTGATATCATGGGAGATATGAATAAACGTCGTGGTAGAATTTTAGGAATGGAACAGGATGAAAAAGGATTCCAGCGAATTATTGCTGAAGCCCCACAATCAGAGATGTTTGATTATCTATCATTACTCAATTCAGTAACACAAGCAAGAGGTTTCTTCAATATGAGATTTGAAAGATATGAAGAAGTACCAATGCAAATTGCAGCAAAAATCATAGCAGAAAGAAATGAAGAATAATTAAAATATATTAAATAATGTTCTCCCATGGGGAACATTATTTTTTTAAAAGAAGGTGTGATTGTGGCAAAAGTAAAAACAAGATTTGTATGTCAAGAATGTGGCTATTTTACAGTGAAGTGGTTAGGAAAATGTCCTGAGTGTGATAGTTGGAACTCTTTTGTTGAAGAAGTTGAAAAAAAGAAAGAGAAAAAAGTAAGAGAGAAAGGTGTTGGAACTTCAGGCAGACCGGTAAAACTCTCGGAAGTTAGCCTTTATAAAGAAAATAGATTTAGTACTTCTATTGGCGAATTGGATCAAGTATTAGGTGGCGGTGTAGTAGAAGGTTCTTTGATCTTGGTGGGGGGAGACCCTGGTATTGGTAAGTCAACTTTACTTTTACAGATGGCTAATAATATGGCGGTAAAAGAAAAAACTGTCCTTTATGTTTCGGGAGAAGAGTCTTTAAAACAGACAAAACTAAGAGCGGATCGTTTGAATATTCTTAGTGATAACTTATACATTGTTTCGGAAAATGATATTGATTTGATTGTCAAGCACGTGAAAAATATTGAACCTGATTTGCTTATAATTGACTCAATTCAAACTGTTCACTCAAGTGACCTTTCTTCTGCACCTGGCACTGTATCTCAAGTGAGAGAAGCCACTGCAACTTTTATGAATGTTTCAAAGGGGATGGGGATTGCAACTTTTATTGTTGGCCATGTTACGAAAAGTGGTTCAATTGCAGGGCCTAAGATTTTAGAGCATATGGTTGATACAGTTTTATACTTTGAAGGTGAGCAAAATAATATTTATAAGATACTAAGAGCTGTTAAGAATAGGTTTGGTTCAACAAATGAATTAGGTATTTTTGAAATGACGGGGAAAGGGTTAATTGAAGTTAAAAACCCATCTGAAATTTTTATTTCTAAGAATAGTCAAGAAGGCCCTGGATCTGTCATTACAGCTGCAATGGAGGGCACAAGACCTATCCTTATAGAGATACAAGCTTTAGTCGCTAGGACGAATTTTGGGACGCCTAGGCGCATGGCTAATGGTGTGGATTATAATAAAATCATTATGTTGATGGCGGTGTTGGAAAAGATAAAAGGTATGATGATCCAAGACCAAGATGGTTATGTAAATGTGGTTGGTGGTATGACTCTAAATGAACCAGCAGCTGATTTGGCAATTATTACTGCTATTGCCTCAAGTTTTATGAATGTAAATATTCCCAAAAATATTGTTCTCTTTGGAGAAGTAGGTTTGACTGGAGAAGTTAGAGCTATTAGTATGGTAGAACAGCGGATCAATGAAGCAAAAAAAATGGGATTTAGAACATGTATTTTACCCAAGGAAAATGCTAAGAAAATTAATGATGCCACTTTCAATATCATTGGTGTTGAAAATATTTCAGAAGTTTTCGATAAACTTTTCTAATTTTTTAACAGATTTATTTGACAATAATAATAATCTAGTGATATGATAGAGTATTTTATTTGATTGACATGAGATTATCAGTATAGTATAATGTATACAGTGTTGGTTTTACTGAGGAGGTATAAATGTTTGGAATAGGAGATAAAGTCGTTTATCCAATGCACGGGGCAGGAATTATCGAAGACATTGAAGTGAAGACTATTTTAGGTGAAGATAAAAAATATTATATATTAAATTTACCACTTAAAGAAATGAAAGTCATGATTCCTTTTGATAATACTGAAGATTTAGGTTTGAGACCCGTGGTGGATGAAGAGAAATTAGAAGAAGTGATTGCTTTGTTAAGACAAGGCCTATCTGATATGAATTCTAATTGGAATCGAAGATTTAGAGAAAATACCGATAAACTTAAAACCGGAGATATCTTAGAAGTTGCTGAAGTTGTTAGAAATCTCATGATCATGGATGATAAAAAAGGATTGTCAACAGGTGAAAGAAAAATGGTTAACAATTCTACAAAATATTTATTAAGTGAAATCTGTCTTGCAAAAGACATTGACATGGAAGAAGCAAAAAGAATTCTAAATGATAATGTACATATTTCAATTGAACAGGAAAGAGCCTTAGAAGAAGAACGGGAAAAGGCGAAAGCTGAAGCAGAGGAAAAGAAAAAAGCTGAAGCAGATGAATAGTCTAACAAAGGCGTCAAAAGTTATAAAAATAACTATTCTTTGAGAAGAAGGATAGTTTTTTTGATGTTTAGGAAGTGTTTTGTTCTTAATTTGATAAAAAAACACTATAAATATTAAGAAAGAATTACAATTTTGAGTTTTTATGTTTTTTTCGGGTATTATATGTTAGAATCAGTTTATGTTATTAGAAAGGGGGAGCAATGTTTAAAAGATTATCAAAGTTAGTTAGCGCGGCTTTAGGTGCATTAGTTGGCGTTGGCATAGCAAATATGCTTGAAGAAATACCATTTTTTCAGGGCGTGGATCAAAGATCACTTTATGCAGTAAATGGAATTATTTTTTCTTTATTATTTTTATTCTTAACCAAAACGTTAGTTAAAGGATTACGAAAATTAATTGGCACCATAGAGAAAGAAATTTTCACCTTAGATACTAAGGAAATTATTTTTTCAACGATAGGATTCACTGTTGGGATGGTGATTGCATTACTCATTAGTAATATTTTTAAGTATATTCCAATCAAACCTATTGGTTTAGTATTAACTGTTATAACGTATATTATTATGGGTTATTTAGGGATCAGTATACCGAGAAATTATATTACGAATATTGACCTTTTACAATATTTTCCAACAAAACAAGGGAAGATTGTGAAAAAAGAAGTGATGCTTGCAGGTGAATGTAGTGCTCAACCAAAGATAGTTGATACCAGTGTTATTATCGATGGACGAATTGTTGATATTATTCAAACTGGATTTATTGAAGGTAAGTTAGTCATTCCAAACTTTGTTTTGGAAGAGTTACAACATATTGCGGATTCAGCAGACGATTTAAAAAGAAAAAAAGGTCGAAGAGGATTGGATATTTTAAAACAATTAATGGATAGTCCAATTGTTGCTGTTGAAGTAACGGATGTTGATTACGAAAATTCTGAAGTTGATAGCAAGTTGTTGAAGCTAGCAATGGACTTAGAAGGATCTGTATTAACAAACGATTATAATTTAAATAAAGTCGCCGCTGTTCAAGATGTTAAAGTGTTAAATATCAACGAATTAGCGAATGCAGTAAAGCCTGTTGTTATACCTGGGGAACAGTTTAGAGTAGATGTTATTCAAAAAGGAAAAGGTAATAATCAAGGCGTTGGTTACTTAGACGATGGCACAATGATTGTTGTAGAAGATGGCGAGAAATTTATTGGTCAAGAAATTGATTCTATGGTCACGAGTGTTTTGCAAACAGATGCAGGTCGTATGATATTTGTTAAACCGATGTAAGAATAAAGGAGCGTTATGAATTCTGTTATTATTCCGGCAGCAGGTAGTTCAAGGAGAATGGGAGAACAGATTAATAAGCAATTTTTGAAACTACATGAGAAGGAAGTCATTGCTTATACAATTGATATTTTCTATAAAAACCCACTCATTGACGAAATCATTTTAGTAATTAATGAAAAAGATCAAGAAGATTTTAAACGATTGATTAACACCTATGACTACCATGGGATAAAAGTTGTTATTGGTGGTTGTAGTAGAAGTATTTCTGTTTACAAAGGGTTATTAAAAGTATCAAAAAAAGCAAAGAAAGTATTGATTCATGATGGTGCAAGACCTTTTTTAAAGGATGAATATATTAAAAAAATCATTAATCAACTAGATATTTCCGCATCAGTAGTGATGGCTGTAAAATCAAAGGATACGATTAAAAGAGTTGATGGGAACCATGTGAAAGAAACCCTTAACAGAGATGAATTAATCAATGTTCAAACCCCTCAAGCTTTTAAGTATGATGTGATTTTAAAGGCCTATCAATGGGCAATGGATAATGAAATTCAAGCAACGGATGATAGCGCCCTTGTTGAGAAAAAAGGTTATCAAACCACTGTGATCCTAGGTGATTATGATAACATTAAAATTACAACATTAGAAGATATAAAATTTGGTGAAGCGATTTTAAAGGGGCGATTAACATGCGTGTAGGCATAGGATATGATGTACATGCTTTAAAAAAAAATGAATCATTGATTATAGGTGGTGTTAAAATTGAACACTCTCTTGGCCTGTTAGGTCACTCAGATGCAGATGTTCTAGTCCACAGCATCATGGATGCTTTATTAGGAGCAGCAGGGCTTGGTGACATTGGCAAGCATTTTCCAGATACTGATGAACAATATAAGGGGATTTCTTCCCTTAAATTATTAGTTTTGGTAAAAGAGAAGCTAGAGTTTCATGGTTTTAGAGTTAACAATATTGATTCGGTTATTATTGCTCAAAAGCCTAAATTAGCAGCTTATATTAATCAAATGGAAAAAAATATTTCTGAAGCTTTAAATATGGATCAATCTCTAGTGAATATTAAAGCAACTACTACTGAACGTTTAGGTTTTGTCGGTAGAGAAGAAGGTATTGCTTCTGAAAGTATAGTATCAATAATATAGTGAATACAAAAACTGCAATTGGTGTAATTGCAGTTTTTTTATGGAAATTTTATATTTATTTAACTATTTGATTATAAATTTGATATATAATAAAATAAATATTAGGGTTAGGGGTATTTATGAGTATAAGGAAAAAATTATTTGTAATGATGATTATTACTATCATATGTGTTTCTGGGATTTATTACCATACGCTATCAAATGCTGTTGACTTTGCATTTAATGGTATGGATATTTTTTCGATTGAAAAACTAAAAGAGAATCCAGAGTACAATTTACTAACTGAGGAAATCAATGAACTCATTATGAACTTTGAGCGTCAAATTTATAATGATGTTGATGCACTTATGAAAGATCAGCGGGTTAAATCCTTTCAAGAAAGCATAAAAAGTGATAGTCTCGGATTTAATATTCGACGCAACAATGAAATTATTTATAAATCACCTTTACAAAAAAATCTTTACGATATCCAAGAATATCCAGAATTTGGAACCCTTGATATTGTACCTGTAAGACAAAGCAATGGTCTTAATGCTGAAGAGAATATAAAAATCATAAAACAGATTGATTTCTATTTTTCAAATGGAGATGTCGGCATTATATACATCTTCATCAAAAGAGATTTGGCGTCGGAAATTCGGTCAAATTTAGCCTTTGGAACATTGTTTATCTCGCTTTTTTTAATCATTATTCTAGGAGTATTTAACTCCTTGTTTATTTATCGATCGATTTCAAAACCTCTAAGCTCATTAGTAGAAGGGGTTGAAAAAATGAAAGGGCAAAACTACGATTTTGCATTTGATACCAGTCGTAAAGATGAAATTTCTGCTTTGGCAGAATCCTTTGAAGAGTTAAGAGTTGAAATGTTAGAAAATAAAAAAATGCGTTACCGTTATGAAAAAGATCGAAAAGAGTTTATTGATAATATAACCCATGATATTAATACACCGATTACATCTGCTTCTATGAATATTGATGCTATTTTAGATGGTGTGATTCAAAATAAGGAGAAAGAAAAAAGGTACCTAGAAAATATTAAGAATAAAATCGGTGTTATTAGTCGGTTATTAGATGAGCTATCCTTAATCTCTGAGATGGATCTTAACCAAGAAGAAGTGCTTCTAACAGAAGTAAATGTAGAAGGTTTTTTTAGGGATATTATTGATGAGTTCAATTATGAAAAGAAATATGAAGGTATAAAATTTGTTTACAACAATATAGATGCTACGAGATATGCTTTTGATATTCAAAAAATTAGAAGAGCTTTACTCAATATTATTGAAAACTCTATAAAATATCATACGGGGGAGAAAGCTCCTGAAGTACTGATGGAAACAAAAATACTTGATAATAGATTATTATTAATTATTGAAGACAATGGACCTGGCGTCAAGGGGGATTATTCAAATATATTTAAAAGATTTTATAGAGGCGATGAAAGTCGAAGTTCTAAAATATTAGGATCAGGATTAGGTCTTTCCATTGTTCGAAAAATAATTGAGATGCATGGTGGCAAAATAAAAGCAATGACAGCTCAGAAATATTCATCTGGGTTAAGAATTGAAATCATATTGTAGGTGAAAAGATGAAAAAAATATTAATCATTGAAGATGACCAAAGTATAGCAGAAGTTGAAAAAGACTATTTAACAATAAATAATTTTGATGTTGAAATTTCATATGATGGACAAGAGGGTTTAAAAAAAGCGATAGAAAAGCATTATGATTTAATCATTATAGATTTAATGTTGCCGGGTATTGATGGGTTTAAAATTTGTAAAGAAATTCGAAAAGTTAAGGATATACCACTCATTATGGTTACAGCCAAAAAAAGTGATATTGATAAAGTGAGGGGTTTTGGTCTAGGATTAGATGATTATTTAACCAAACCTTTTAGTCCCCATGAGTTGGTTGCTCGAGTGAAAGCTCATATGAATCGTTATGAGAGTTTATCAAGTAAAGTAATTGATTCAGATGATTATTTGATTAAAGTAAAAGGTGTTTTGGTTAACCTAAGAAGTTATGAAGTTTATGTCAATGGTGAATTAATCAATTTAACAAGTAAAGAGTTTGATTTGTTAAAATTATTAATTGGGAATCCGGGTCGTGTGTTCACTAAATCAGAAATATTTGAAAAAGTTTGGGGATATGCCTCGGAAGATAATGTGCCAACGGTAACCGTACATATTAGGAAGATAAGAGAAAAGATAGAGTTTAATCCAGCTGAACCAGAGTATATTAAAACCATCTGGGGTGTTGGTTATAAGTTCGAGAAATAACTCATGACTAAGGTGGTGGCATATGGAACGGATTTTTTCAACTTTAATTATTTTAGCATTATTTATATTTGATTCTTTAGAACCAATTATTCGCAGAAAGGACTTATATTTTAGCGTTAAAATTGATCAAGAGAAATCAAAAGATAAAAGTATTTACAGAAACTACTTAAAGAAAGTATTTTTCATTACAATGCCTATTGGTATTCTTCTGTGGTATTATTATCCTATAGAGTCAAATATATTTGCTTTTCTATGTGGCCTTATAGTAATGGTTCTTTTGAATCTATTATTCTATTTCGCTGGGAGAAAAGAAGTCAAAGATTTATATCAACAGAAAAATTAATACTATTAAAAAACTCCCCGTTTAAAGACGAGGAGTTTTGCTTTAACAATAATTTTTAATTGAATAATTAATACGTTTTTCTATTAATTCTTTGCCTAAAATGCTCATAGTTGCTTTCATATCTGGGCCATGGTTTTGGCCTGTTAAAGCAATACGTATTGGCATATAAAGATTTTTACCTTTATTGCCAGTTTCTTTTTGAACATTTTTGAAAATTTTACCTAAGAATTCGTCCGTTAATTCATTTTCTTGAACCATACGATTGAATACTTCAAGCATTTCTGGTACATGTTCTAGCTTCAACATTTCTGCAGCGTTTTCATCTTCTAAAGTAACCTTTTCTCCTAAGAAAATATCAACATAATCAGTGATTTCCGCTAAGTATGACATGCTTTCTTGAGCAATACCAGTAATTTTCTTTAACCACTCGTATTTTTCTTCTACTGCTTCAGATTTAACAACGCCACCATCAATGAAATATGGAATGCATTTCTTTGTTAGTTCGTCAAGATCTAAAGCTTTAATGTAATGAGCATTTACCCAGTTAAGCTTTTTAACATCAAATACACCACTTGACTTTGAAACACGATCAAGGCTAAATTTATTGATCAGTTCATCCATTGACATGATTTCTTCATTGTCATCAGGTGTCCAACCAACAAGGGCAACATAATTTACTAAACCCTCTGGTAAATAACCTTTCTTTCTAAAATCTCTTACGGCAACGTCCCCATGTCTTTTAGATAATTTTTTGCGCTCGTCATTTAGGATATTCGGTAAATGAACATATTTTGGTGCTTCCCAACCAAAGGCTTCGTATAAATAAACATGTTTTGGAGTCGATGGTAACCATTCTTCTCCACGAATAATATGAGTAATTCCCATTAAGTAGTCGTCAACGATTACAGCTAAATGATACGTTGGAAAACCATCTGTTTTCATTAATACTTGATCATCTAAATCATTTGTATTAACTGTTACTTTGCCGCGAACCACATCTTCAAAAACAATATCTTTATTAGGTGGCAATTTTAAACGGACAACATGGTCTTCACCAGCTGCTACTCGTTTCTTTGCTTCTTCTTTATCAATGCCTCTACAAAAGCCGTCATATTTTGTTATTTTACCCTTAGCTTTTTGCACTTCTCTTACACTATCAAGTCTTTCTTTTGAACAAAAACAATAGTATGCCTTATCGTCTTCAATTAATTGATCAATATATTTTTGATATAAATCTAATCGTTCAGATTGAATATATGGTCCATAGTCTCCGCTTTGAACAATTTCACCATCTTCAATAAATGGCCCTTCCTCATGTTGCACCCCAGACCACTCCATAGCTGTAATTAAGTTTTCTAAAGCACCTTCAACATATCTTGTTCGATCTGTATCTTCTATTCTCATTAAATATGTGCCATTATTCTTTTTAGCAAATAAATAATTGTATAATGCAGTTCTTAAACCGCCGATGTGAACATATCCTGTTGGACTTGGTGCAAATCTTACTCTTACCGACATAATTTTCTCCTCCTTGTTGTTATTTTACACTTCACTCATGATATAATAAGATTTATAAATTATAAAGTAAAAAATCAAAAAAATGAGTAAATGCTTTATATTATTCTTTTCTGGTACGCTCAATGACTAAATCCATTTTTCTTATGATATTATTGTAGCTATCTTTATGATGGGGTATAGTGCATTTTGAACAGTCTTTTATACCGTGGGTATATGAGAAATTCCCGCCACAATCTTCACCTAACATATATAAAGGACAGTAGCAAAAAAGACAGTTGAAATCTTTTTCTTCGATACCGTCATGACATGGGAAGTACTCGCATTTTTCATTTTGGTTAAATTTATAAAACTCACTCATATAATCCTCCTTTCGGTTCATTATCACCTTCATTATATGACTAAAAAACTTTTAAAACAAGATGCATCTTAGATATCGTTAAAAATCTTTCTTTCATAGCAAGCTTTTCCTTGATAATCAGGGGAATCTTTGTTAAGATTAACACAAAAGAATAAGTAAATGATTGGGTCAATCGGTTAAATGATAAATGAGGTGAGATAATGAAAATATATAATTCTTTTACAAGACAAAAGGATGAATTTGTTCCAATAAATGATACTGTTGTGAATATGTATGTTTGTGGACCAACGGTGTATAATTTTTTTCATATAGGAAATGCAAGACCTTTTTTGATTTTTGATGCCTTTAGAAGCTATTTAGAATATAAAGGTTATGAAGTAAACTATGTTCAAAATTTTACAGATATTGATGACAAAATAATAGATAAAGCAAATGAAGAAGGTGTGACGGCTGAGGAAATCAGTGAACGTTATATAAAGGAATATTTCAAAGATGCGGATGCCCTAGGAATTAAACGTGCAACACAACATCCAAAAGTTTCTGAGTATATTCCTCAAATTATTGCCTTTGTAGAAACTTTGATTGATAAGGGATATGCATATGATGTTGGTGGTAATGTATACTATTCAGTTGAGGCCTTTGAGGATTATGGGAATTTATCAAAGCAGGATATGGAATCTTTAAGATCTGGGTCTCGGGTACAAATAAATGTAGATAAAAGAAATCCCTTAGATTTTATTTTATGGAAAAATAAAAAGCCTGGTGAACCGAGTTGGAAGAGTCCTTGGGGAGAAGGTCGCCCCGGTTGGCATATTGAATGTTCGGTTATGAGCACGAGTATATTAGGGGCAAACTTTGATATACATGCTGGGGGTCAGGATTTAATTTTCCCACACCATGAAAATGAAATCGCTCAAAGTGTTGCAGGTACTGGAGAAGAGTATGCGAACTATTGGATGCATAATGGTTATATTAATATTGATAACAAAAAAATGAGTAAATCAAAAGGGAACTTCTTTACAGTAAGAGATATTTTAGAGAAATATGATGCAGAAGTTATTAGATTTTTTATCTTGTCAGCTCATTACAGAAGTCCTGTAAATTTTAGCGAAGATTTAATTATCAGCGCAAAAAATGGATTGGATCGGTTGTATAATGTTAAAAACAATTTGACGTTCTTATTAGAAAATGCATCTGAAGGACCTTTAGATCTAGAAAATAAAAATGAATTAGATGGTTATAAAAAAGAGTTTATAGAAAAAATGGATGATGATTTTAATACTGCAAATGGCATTGCTGCTATTTTTGAGTTAGCCAAGGCAATCAATATTATTATTGATAATTCAACTAATCGCTCAACTGTTGCCTATGCCCTTGAATTATTTAATGAGCTAACAGGTGTTTTAAGAATTGTTTCTGAGGAAGAAGATAGTGACGAAGCAATTGATGCTTTAATCGCTAAGAGACAAAAGGCAAGAGAAGAAAAAGATTACCAATTAGCTGATGAAATAAGAGATGAATTAGATGCTAAAGGTATTGAAGTAATGGATACACCTGATGGTGTTAAATGGCGAAAGGTTAAATAGGTGTGTAGTGGAAAATTTTTTAAAAGTCATGGGTGTAACAAAGTTAACAAGTGACGAATTAGCTATGACAAGCCCAGTGAAACTCGCTTATTTAGGTGATGCAATTTATGAAATTCATATTAGATCATATCTAATGAATGAAAAAAAAGGTAAAGTAAATGATTTGAATCAGATGGCTATAGCATATGTTAATGCATCAGCACAAGGCTACGCGGCTAGAGAATTGGAAAGTTTTTTAGATGAAAAAGAATGGCGCATTTTAAAAAGGGGCAGAAATTACAAATCAACGCCACCTAAAAATGCTAATGTGAGTGATTATAAATATGCTACAGGAATTGAAGCTCTCCTTGGTCATTTATATATTGAGGGGAAAAATGACCGGATATACGAAATAATGAGAAAGTGTATAGAATTAATCGATTCTAGAGGGGAAAATGAATAAAAGAGAAAAAGTGTTACTATTAATAATAATAATTGGATTTATTGCTCTTTTCTCTAAATCTTATTTTTTAGATGAAGTAACAGGTTTAGAAGGTCAAGACCAAGTTTTTAAAAATGATGTAAATCAGTCCATTGAACAAACTTTTAATCAGGGGATTATTAGGTATCGTTTAATTGATTTTTCAACAGAAAAAAGAGAACAGACAATTCGATATACAGGAAAAATACGAAAATATTTATTTGGGTTTTTACCTTATACTACAATGAAAATACAAATTGATTATGACTTGGAGGCTATCAAAGATGAAAGTTAAACTAATAGCAAATACACCAATGCCTGAAACAGTTGTTGCAGCTGCAGCAAAGTTATGCTATTCGCCTGTTGGTGTTGAAGAAATCACTGAGAATTTAACGAAAGAGAAGACGGAGAATTTTGTGAATATGTTAATGGATATTGGCCATGAGTCGCCAATTGAGCATGTTTCTTTTACTTTCGCAATAGAGGGCGTTAGCCGTGTTTTAACCCACCAGTTAGTGAGACACCGTTTAGCAAGTTATTCTCAACAATCTCAAAGATACGTGAAGTTAGATCAATTTGAATATATTATCCCGCCTGCTATTGAAAATAATGAGAAGGCAAAAAAAATATTTATTGAATCAATGAATAAAGATCAAAGGGATTATGATGCACTCGTTGAACTATTAAGTGAGGACCACGAAAAAGCTTTTTTAGAAGAAGGTTTAAGTCCTGTGGAGGCAAAAAAGAAAGCTCTAAAGAAGTCAATTGAGGATGCACGATTTGTTTTTCCTAATGCCTGTGAAACGAAAATTGTAGTAACGATGAATGCAAGAAGTTTAATGAACTTTTTTAAGCATAGATGTTGTAATAGAGCCCAATGGGAGATACAGGGTTTGGCAATTCAAATGTTGAAGCTTGTCAGAGAAAAATCACCAACACTTTTCAAGTATGCTGGACCAAGTTGTTTAAATGAACCTTGTCCAGAAGGCAAAATGACTTGTGGTAAGATAAAAGAAGTTAGAAAAAAATTTGAAACACTTTAGAAGTAAATTAAAAGGAGAAAAAGAAAATGGCTAGAAAAATAGAGGGAAAGAACGCAGTACATGAGTTTCTTCAAACAGAAAAAATGGTATATGAAATATATGTTGCCATTGGCGTTAAGAGGGACTCAATTAAAGAAATTTTACAAATAGCCAATGGGAGAAGTATTAAAATAAGTTTTATTGATAAAGAAGGCGTTGATAATATTGCCACTGTTGATAACCATCAAGGTGTTATAGCTTTAGTAGAAGATTATCAATATGCGACTTTTGAGAAAACCATTGATGCTATAGAAGGTAATGGATTTGTATTAATTCTTGATAATTTAAAAGATCCACACAATCTAGGGGCGATTCTAAGAACGGCAGATGCCACAGGTGTAGATGCAGTGATTATTCCTAAGGATCGATCTGTTGAAGTAACACCTACTGTTACCAAGGTATCAGTTGGAGCTACGGAGCATATTCCTGTCATTAAGGTAACAAATATTGCTAGGACTATTGACAAATTGAAAGAAAAGAAATACTGGATTACTGCGGCAGATATGGATGGTGAGAAAGCATTTTTTGAATCGGACTTGAAAGGGAATGTAGGCATTGTCATTGGTAGTGAAGGTGAAGGCATTAGACGTTTGGTTAGAGAAAAATGTGATTTCATTGTGAACATCCCAATGAAGGGGAGAATACAATCGTTAAATGCTTCCGTTGCAGCTTCCATACTAATGTATGAAGTTGTTCGACAAAACCATGGCAAAAATTAGAAGAAATTTTATAACGATTGTTGATGGTTATAATGTAATTAATGCCTGGCCTGAGTTAAAGGAATATGTACATTCAGATTTGGAGCATGCAAGAGATTTATTAATTGAGAAGTTAGTTAATTATAAGTTTATAACAAATGAAAATATTATTGTTGTATTTGATGCCCATTATGTAAAAGATAATCCTGGAACACAAAAAGAGGTTAAAGGTATTGAAGTTGTATATACAAAGGAAAAAACCAATGCGGATTCTTATATAGAAGAAAAAGTTGCCCTGTTAGCAAAAGATCTCAGAAATGTTATAAAAGTCGTTACTTATGATTTTGCAGAACAGCAAAACATACTCGGCAGTGGTGCATCTAGGGTAACGCCAAAAGAATTTAAGTATCGAATTATTGATTCGGAAAAACGATTAAAATTAATATATATAGAAGAAGAAAGAAGAAAGAATAAGAAAAATAATCTTGGCAATGTTATCAACAAGAAAACCTATGAGAAGTTAAAGAAACTTCTTGATAAGGATTCCTTGACGAAGGAATAACGAATGGGATATAATTAATCGAAAAGGCTAAGGTGTTTTGATTGTTAGTTTCTAATGGGTTAAACGAAAAATTTAAGAATAAAAGTGAAAAACATATTGTAGCACTTGCGAAAAAGCAGGACCAAGAAGCTCAAGAGTACCTAATTAGAAGGTATTTACCATATGTTTACGAAAAAGCGAAAAAATATTTTTTAATTGGTGGTAGTAAAGAAGATATTATTCAAGAAGGTTTAATTGGTATACTTAAAGCAATTAATAGTTACGATTATAGTAAGAATGATCACTTTGCTCCCTTTGTTGATTTATGTATTAGAAGACAAATACTAACAGCAATCAATAAAGCGACACGAAAGAAACATAGTCCTTTAAATTCGTATATATCTTTTCATAAACCACTATATGACCAAGAATTTTCAAGGGAGTTAATTGATACAATTGTTGAGAAGAAAAAATTTGATCCAGAAGAATTAATCATTATTAAAGAAAATATTGATTTAATAGAAGAAAAGATGGCATCTCATTTAAGCGTTTTTGAACTAAGTGTTTTGCTTAAACACTTGCATGGAAACTCGTATAGAGAAATAGCAATAGAAATTAATAAAAATGAAAAATCAGTTGATAATGCTTTACAACGGGTTAAACAGAAGTTGAAAAAGCATTTATATATATAGTATAAGGTTATTAGTCTAAGGAGGATATAAGAATGGCAAAAGAAACTTTTGAAAGAACGAAACCGCATGTAAATGTAGGAACAATAGGACACGTAGATCATGGAAAAACAACATTAACAGCAGCAATCACAAAGGTGTTAAGTACACGTTTAGGTACAGGTACAAACGTAGACTTTGAAAACATTGATAAAGCACCAGAAGAAAGAGAAAGAGGTATCACAATATCATCAGCACACGTAGAGTATGAAACTGAGAACAGACACTACGCACACGTAGACTGTCCAGGCCATGCGGATTACGTAAAGAACATGATTACAGGAGCAGCTCAGATGGATGGAGCAATCCTAGTAGTATCTGCAGCAGACGGTCCAATGCCTCAAACAAGAGAGCATATCTTATTAGCAGGCCAGGTAGGCGTAGAAAACTTAATCATTTTCTTAAACAAATGTGATATGGTAGATGATGAAGAATTATTAGAATTAGTAGAAATGGAAGTACAAGAATTATTAGAAGAGTACGGATTTGACGCAATGGAAACACCAATCATCAGAGGATCAGCATTATTAGCACTAGAAGATCCAGAAGGTGACTGGGGCGACAAAATCATGGAATTAGGCGAAACATTAGACTCGTACATTCCAGAACCAGCAAGAGATACAGACAAAGACTTCTTATTACCAGTAGAGGATGTATTCTCAATTAAAGGTAGAGGAACAGTAGCAACAGGTAGAATTGAACGAGGAATCGTACAAGTTCAAGATACAGTTGAATTAGTAGGATTACACCCAGAAACAAGAGAATTAGTTGTAACAGGTGTAGAAATGTTTAAGAAGTTATTAGATCAAGGACAAGCTGGCGACAACGTAGGATTATTACTTCGAGGCATTAAGAGAGATGAAATTGAGAGAGGCCAAGTATTAGCAAAGCCAGGAACAATTAATCCTCATACAAACTTTAGAGCACAGGTATATGTATTAAAGAAAGAAGAAGGTGGACGACATACACCATTCTTTGATGGATACAGACCACAGTTCTACTTCAGAACAACAGATATAACAGGATCAATTAGTTTACCAGAAGGCGTAGAAATGTGTATGCCTGGTGACAACGTAGAAATGGAAATTGAATTAATCGGACCAATCGCTATAGAAGAAGGCGTAAAGTTCTCAATTCGTGAAGGTGGCCGTACAGTAGGCGCTGGATCAGTAATCTCTATTTCTGAGTAATTTAAGAAAAATAAGTATCTTTTTATGGCCGGGGGAGGTTCCTTCCCCCTGCTATGATGTTAAAATAAAAATTGACAAATGTTTTCCGCTATGATAGTGTGGATAAGTGATGTTTAAGATTGAATAATTATGGATAATTTTGCTAGGAGGTGTAAGTATGAGAGTTAAAATAACACTTGCATGTGAAGAATGTAATCGCAGGAATTATCACACGACTAAGAATAAGAAAAATAATCCTGATAGA
>DATFJG010000144.1:0-20542 GCA_035269305.1 Clostridia bacterium | reverse complement strand
AATTATTATCATGTATCCACTGAGTCCAGCTAATTTTTTAATAACTTTATTGCTATAATTTTTGGTAAGATCTTTTTCATTAGTATTCTTATACATTTGGAAAATATTTAATAATCCATTAGCTATCATATAAAAAAATATTGCAATCATTCCATAAGTATTGCCCATTAATTAGTCTCTCCATTCTTTTTTCTTCTTAATCCATAACCTCCAGTTATCGGTTTAACATCACTTGTTGTGATAACAGCATTTGGAAGCATGGCTGTTATCTTATATACAATTTGATTAACTTTTGTTCGCTGAACAAATAATGACAAAATAATTCGATCATCTTCTTGCCCTTCAGCTTTTATTTCAGTAACAGCAAAGCCTTCTGCTCTTAGCTCATCAACTAATTCTTTACTTTCACTTGCTTTAATATTTGCTTGAATTTCAGATAAACCAATACCAATTTTTGATTCTAACGTGCTGCCAACATAAATTCCTATAGAAAATCCTAAGGCATAAACAATTGCTTTTAAAGGGTCGTCTGATAAATCAGAAATTACACGTGTGACAATAGTAATCCATAATAGGATTTCAAAAAATCCAATTATTGCAGCAATTCTTCTCTCCCCTTTAATTAATAAAACAGTTCTTATTGTTCTTATTGAAACTTCAATTATTTTTGCAAACAGTATTAGAATATATATCAAAATATACCTCCTACGTATGAAGATAAACTAGTAATCTCATAATAATAGTTTATCATAGATTTAGAGAAATATTTACTTTCTTAAACCATAACCGCCATAAATTGGCTTTATATCACTTGTCGTTATGACAGCCATCTTTTGCATATCAGTGATTTTATAAACTACCTGATTTACTTTTTTGCGTTTAACAAACAATGATAATATTACTCGTTTTGCTTCTTGCCCTTCAGCTTTTATTTCAGTAACAGCAAAACCTTCTTTTCTTAGTACATCAGCTAATTCTTTGCCATCGCTATCTTTAACATTTACTTTAATTTCAGATAAACCAATACCTATTTTTTCCTCTAGTTTGCTACCGAAATAATTTCCTAAAGCGAAACCTAAAGCATAAGATATTGCTTTAAATGGATCACCAGATAAATCTGAAATAACGTTAGTTACGATATTAATCCATAAAAGCACCTCAAAAAATCCTATTAAAGCTGCAATTTTTCTTTCACCTTTCGTTAATAATACAGTTCTAATTGTCATTAATGAAACTTCTATTATTTTTGCAAATAGTATTAATATATAGATCATCTAATTACCTCCTAGTTCATTATTATAGTATTTATTGCACGTCTATCATTATATTATAAAAATAAAAAAAGTAAACATTTATTTTATAACCTTGTAAAACATTAAAAAATTTATTATAATTATACTATAAGAATATATGTTTGGGAGTGATATAATGGATTATAAGATTCATAATAAATCAGACAAACCTGATAATATTGTAGAAGAGCAAAACAAAATTATTGATAAAGCAATTGAAATTCAGAACGTTTTACCCTACTATTTACGTGATTTCTTTACTTTTTTAAAAGGATCTGTAGCAGTTAGTACAAGAAAGGCATACTTAAGTGATATTTTGTTTTTCTGTGAGTACCTAGTAAACGAAACTGATCTTACAGATGAAAAAAATACAAAGAATATAAAAATAGAAACTTTTGATCAAATAAAAGCAAGAGATGTAAATTATTTTATAGGAGAATACTGCACACGCTATTTTGTAGAAACAAAAAATACTAAATATGTTATGAAGAATAATAATAGAACACTATCAAGAAAACGATCTTCTTTGAACATTTTGTTTAAATTTCTTTATAGAAATGAGCAAATAAGCTCAAACATTACTGATGGTTTCAATCCCATTAGAATGCCTAAGGTGCAACCCGATGCAATAAAAAAGCTAGAAATAGATGAAGTTGCTAAAATGCTTGATGCAGTTGAAAATGGCACTGGGTTATCAGAAAAACAAAAACAGTATTGGCGTAAAACAAAACACAGAGACAAAGCGATAATAATGTTATTTGTAACATATGGTCTCAGATTATCTGAGTTGCAGCAATTGAATGTTGACTCATTTAGTTTTAAAAGAGGCACATTTAAAATATATCGCAAACGAGATAAGGTTGTTGATATGCCTATTAATAAATCTGTTGAAAAATCAGTAAAATTATATTTAAATAAAGAGCGTGACGCGAATACAGCCGATGAAGCATTATTTATATCTCTACAAGGCCAAAGAATGTCTAAACGAGCAATCCGAAAGTTGATAAAGAAATATACTGCTATTGGAATGGAAACTTCATATGATAATGGTTATAGCCCTCATAAACTTCGTGCCACAGCAGCTACCTCACTTCTAGAACATGGATTTTCTATATATGATGTGAAGTCACTGTTAGACCATGATAATGTAACTACAACTCAACTATATGCTTCACATAGAAAGAATGCAAAAAGGAATATTATAAAGAATTTTGAATTAGATGATGAATATTAAAAAAACACGATTTAATCGTGTTTTTTATCATAGTTAGGAATTTTTAGTACTTGTCCACTATAGATTATACTATTTTCTATTTCATTAATTTTACTAATAATATAAATTACTTCTCTAATGTCTTTCTGTTCATCTGTGTGTTCTTTAGCAATTTTCCAAATTGTATCACCAGGTTTTACTGTTACATCTATGTACTCAGTTTTATTAATTGCACTTGCTGTAAATGAATGACTAAAAGCAGAAAAAACTATTACCATCATAATACTAATCATTAAAATTGATAGACTAAACCGTATTTTGTCGACTATTCTATATTTGCCTATTCTCATGTTCACCCTCCTAAACTATTGTTCTCTTTAAACATATTATATAGGAACAATTGTTTTTTGTAAAGGAATTTATCGAACATTTGTGTTATTTTTTTGAAAAATATGGAAATATAGGCATTAAAATGAAAATATCCTTGAAATACAAACATATATTTGATATAATATTTTTAGGAAAGTAGAAAGGAGTTACATATGCGTGAAGCATTAAGTCAAAGGCAAAAAGATATACTAGAATTTATAAAACTTAATTTAAGTGAAAAAGGATTTCCACCAACGGTAAGAGAAATAGGTAAAGCTGTTGGATTAAGCTCATCTTCTTCTGTTTATAGTCATTTGAAAAAACTTGAAAAAATGGAATATATTAGAAGAGATTCTACAAAACCTAGAGCAATAGAAATTATCGATGAAAATGGTGAAAATCAAAATTTCATGACTAATACAAGCACGAAGTCAATTCCATTTTTAGGCGATGTAACTGCTGGTGACCCAATTTTAGCTGTACAAGAAAGTGATGATTCCTTCCCAGTTCCAAATGAATTCATTAGAGAAGGTTCTAATTATTTTATGTTGAGGGTAGATGGCGAAAGTATGATTAATGCTGGCATATTTTCTGAAGATTACGTATTAGTTGAACAGAAATATACTGCAGATAATGGTGATATAGTTGTAGCTCTGATCAATAATGAAGATGCAACAATAAAAAGATTTTTTAAAGAAGAGAAGCTTATTAGACTTCAACCTGAAAACGATAATATGGACCCAATTTATTCAAAAAATGTTAAAGTATTAGGACATATTAAAGGTGTCTTTAGAAGAATGTAGAAAAAATTAAAATCCTGAAGTCTTTCAATAGACGTTTCAGGATTTTTTATTGGGTTAATTATTTAATTGTTTTCATTTTTATAATATAGAACTAAAGCAGCAATAAAAAATATTATTGTTAGAACCCTAGTGATTGTATTAACGAATTTTAAATCTATCCTTATACTATTGTTCGATAGAACATTTAACGTTAGATCTTTTCTTGCCATTCTATGACCCCCACCTCTATTAATTTACTAATACTTTTAAGAACTCCAATCTTTGCATGTTCATATGTTAAACCACCTTGAAAATAAGCAATATATGGCTCCCTAATAGGAGCATCTGCACTCAACTCAATGGAAGATCCTTGTATAAATGCACCAGCAGCCATTATTACTTTCGAACTATAACCTGGCATGTCCCACGGTTCTAAATGGACATAAGAATCAATTGGGGCTGATTCTTGGATGCTCTGACAAAAGTTAATGATAGCAGTCTCATTTTTAAATTTAATAGATTGAATTATATCACTTCTAGCTTCATTGTATTTAGGATTAACACTGTACCCTAGGTATTCATACACATAAGCACAGAATATAGCACCTTTAATTGCTTCACTAACAATCTTTGGAGCAATAAAAAAACCTTGCATAATGCTTCTTGTTTGGTTGAACATAAGCCCTTGTTCTTTACCTATGCCTGGCGAAGTCAAGCGTTGTGATACTAAATTAATTAATTGTTTATTTCCAACTATGTACCCCCCACCATTTGCTAAACCACCACCTGGATTTTTTATTAAAGAACCAGCCATCAAGTCAACACCAACATCTGTAGGCTCTAACTCATCTAGAAATTCACCATAGCAGTTATCAACCATTATAATTATTGATTGTTTTATACATTTGATTTTATTAATTATTTCCTTTATCTCTTTAATAGTAATAGCTTTTCTCCAACTATAACCTGATGATCTTTGAATATAAATCATTTTCAAATTATTATTTTTTTTATTACGTACATACTGTAAAATTTTATCTGTGTTGAAAAGACCATTATTCGTAAGTTCTATAGAGTCGTAGTCAACACCAATATTTATTAAACTCCCAGGATAGTCACCTCTAATACCGATAACCTCTTCTAAGGTATCATATGGTGTTCCTGTAATAGATAGCATTTTATCTCCTGGAAATAATGTGCCAGTTAATGATAAATTTAATGCGTGTGTTCCGGAAACAATAGTTGGACGAACAATTGCATCCTCTGTATTAAAAACCAGAGAATAAATTTTCTCTAGTTTTTCTCTACCAATATCACTAAAACCATAGCCAGTTTTTGAGTTAAAATCATCTTCACCAACTTTAACTGCTTGAAAAGCCTTTAAGACTTTCAGTTGATTATACTGCATAACTTCATTTACTCTTTTGAACTCTGGTGCTATTAGATTTTCAACTTCTTTTTCAAAAGTTAATAAACTAGGATTAATTCCCATATCTGAATATATTTTTTTTAACATTATAAATCCTTTCAAAAAATAGTAATGGCTCATTTAAGAGCCAATATTTACTATGTTAATTGTATACTTTTTGAAGGAATAATTGTTGAAATAGCATGTTTATACAACATTTGCTGTTTTCCTTCTGATTCCATTATAATTGTGAAATTATCAAAACCTTTAACATGTCCTTTGATTTGATAGCCACTAATTAAGAATACTGTAATTAACGTGTTCGTTTTTCTTGCTTGATTTAAAAATTCATCTTGTAGATTAATATTTTGCGCCATTTTCTTACCCCCTTAATGCAATAACTTTTATCTATCTGTTGATTATTGTTACCCATTATTTAACTGATTAATAATATTTTTATAATTTTTTTCAAAACTATTTCGATCTAAGTCAATCCAAGTCGCATCATCATATCTTCTAAACCATGTCAATTGACGTTTTGCAAAATTTCTTGTGTTCTTTTTTAATACTTCAACCATGATATCATAATCATATTTACCTTTTAGATAGCCTAAAACTTCTTTATATCCTATGGCTTTCATAGAAGTGTCATTTGTTGTTAACCCTTTATCTTCTAACTGTTTTACTTCTTCAATTAAACCTTCTTCAAGCATTTGGTCTACTCTTTTATTTATTCTAACATATAATAGTTTTCTGTTACGTTTTAAACAAATTAAAATTGGGTTGAAATCTGTCGTTTTAATAGGATCCTTCTTAAAATTTCCCATCTGCTCTCCAGTAAGCAAATTTATTTCTAAAGCTCTTATAACTCTCTTAATGTTATTTTTATGAATTTTTTTAGCAGCAGTTGGATCTAGAGTTTTAAGTCTTTCATGTAATTTATCTTTACCTTCTTCATCAGCAAATTCACGGAGCTCTTTTCTTAAATTTTCATCTTTAACTTGCTCAGAAAAATCCATTTCATACATTAAAGAGTTAATATATAGACCTGTACCACCAACAACAATTGGTAATTTTCCTCTACTTTGAATATCTTCTATCAACGCCCTTGCATCATTTGAAAACATTGCAACATTATAATCTTCAAAGGGTTCAACAATATTTATCAGATGATGTTTCACTCGATTTAATTCATCATTACTAGGGGTAGCTGAACCAATATTCATACCCTTATAAATTTGAACAGAATCCGCAGAAATGATTTCACCATTTAAGTCTTCAGCTAAAGTTAAGGATAATTCTGTTTTACCAACGGCTGTTGGGCCTGCAATTATTAAAACATCTTTTGTCATTTATATCTACTTCCTTTTAAATTTCTTTTCAATTTCATCTTTAGTTATCTTTATTATTATTGGACGGCCATGTGGACAAGTATAAGGACTTTCTAACTGTTTTAATTGCTTAATTAAGCTTTCTATTTCAATAACATTTAATTGGTCCTTCGCTTTGATTGCATTTTTGCATGATTTTTGGATGATCAACTCTAAATTTGTTTCATATGGTGTATTATATTCCTTTTTAATATTCAATATAATATCTTCTATAACAGTATTACTTAAAGGTTTATTAAATAATATAGGGACTTCTCTTACTAATATAGTGTCTCTTCCAAAAGATTCAATTTTAATACCTAAGTTAGAAATTGCCTCTTCTTTTTCCATGATAAATTCTAATTCATCATAGGTTAAATTAATAGTCATAGGAGACAATAGTAATTGTGAATGGACAGTTTTTTCTCGAAACTCTTCCATGAGTTGCTCATATAAGACTTTTTCATGTGCAGCATGTTGGTCAATCAAATACAAATGATTACTTTTTTCGGAAATAATATAAGTATTGAAAAGCTGACCAATAATCTTTAAATTATCATAAATAGTTTCTTCTGGCTTAAGTATTTTATTATCATTTTTAGATTCGATTTTTTCAAGTTGCTTAAAATCCACATCAAAAACGTCTAAGTCGATGAAATTAGGTTTTTCTTTATTATTACCTATGGTATGTTCTGCTTTATAATTATCTTTAAAGGGATTATTTTCTATTTTTTTCTCATTGAACTGTTCCTTTTTTTCTAATTTTTTTAATTTTTTTGCATAAACCTCTTTAGCTTTAGGAATCTTATTGTTTTCATCTTTAGATTCTGAAGAACTACTAAAGGTTTTTTTAAATAGTTGATCTTCAAAGCTAACATTTGGTGTCTGATTAACCTCTAATAGTTTTGATTTTATACTTGTATAAATTAATTGTTTAATAATTCCTTTTTTTGTAAATTTTATTGTTGTTTTCGATGGGTGAATATTAACATCTATTTCCTTACTGTTAAGAGCAATGTTTAAAAAGCAGATTGGATAAGAATTAATTGGAATCATAGTTTTGTAGGCGGTCATGATAGCATCTTTTATCAGATCACTTTTAATATACCTGCCATTAACAAAAAATACTTGTAAACTAGAATTACCACGTGTTAATGAAAGATTGGAAATATAACCATTTATTTCAACACTGTCTAATTCTGAACTAATTGAAATCATATTTTTGGCTATATTTTTACCATAAATACTTAAAATTACATTCTTTAACTCTCCTTTACCAGGTGTAACAAATCTTATTTCGTCATTAACAATATATTTAAAAGAAATATTTGCATTTGATAAAGCTAAAAAATTGACTAATTCATTAATTCTACGTTGTTCTACGCTATTTTTGTTTAAAAACTTAATTCGAGCAGGTGTATTATAGAATAAATCCTCAACAATTATCGTCGTACCGACCTTGCTTCCTACTTTTTCCTGATTAAGGATTTCTCCGCCATTAATACTAATCTGGACGCCATTTTCAGCAGACTCAGTTTTTGTAATTAATTCTAGTCTTGAAACAGCAGCAATGGAAGCCAATGCTTCGCCCCTAAAGCCTAATGTATCAATAGAATAAATATCTTCAATACTTTTTATCTTACTTGTTGCGTGGCGATCAAAGGCTAGGATGACATCTTCTTCAAGAATACCGTCACCATTATCAGTAACCCTAATATATGATTTGCCAGCTGATTTGATTTCTATTGTAATAGAATCGGCGTGTGCATCAATTGAATTTTCAACAAGTTCTTTTATTACAGCACTGGGATTTTCTATTACTTCACCAGCCGCAATTTTCGACGATATTTTTTTATTAAGTTTTATTATTTTATTCATTTCATCACTTCTCTTCTTTACTTATGGCAATTAACTCATTGAGTTTATTAATTGCTTCTAAAGGCGTTAGTTCATTAATATTAATGTTACCAATGGCGTCTTTTAAAGGATTATATACAGATTGCTCTTCTGCTACTTGTGAATGGATAGTCTTATTATTTCCTGTCATTCGTTGAATATTCTTTTTAATATCTTTTTCCTCTAATTTTTTAAGGATCTCATTTGATCTGTTAAGAACTGCTTGTGGAACACCAGCAAGTTTTGCTACTTGAATACCATAACTTTGTTTAGATTCGCCCCGCTTTATCTTTCTTAAGAAAACAATATCATCATCTACTTCTTTAGCAGTAATGTAATAATTTTTCACGGTTTCTAATTCTTCTTCTAATTCTGTTAGTTCATGGTAGTGTGTTGCAAACATGGACTTACAAGCTTTAAATTCCTTATTAGACAGATATTCAACGACTGACCATGCAATACTTAATCCATCATAAGTTGATGTTCCACGGCCAATTTCATCGAGAATTATTAATGATCTATCTGTTGCATTGTGGAGTATATTAGCTAACTCACTCATCTCAACCATAAAAGTTGATTGACCTTGCGATAAATCATCACTTGCGCCGACTCTTGTAAAGATACGATCAACTAAACCAATCTTAGCATAGGAAGCAGGTACATAACAGCCAATCTGGGCCATCAGAGTGATTAATGCCACTTGTCTTAAATAAGTGGATTTACCAGCCATGTTTGGCCCTGTAATAATGAGAAATTTATTTTTATCATCATCAAGAATCACATCATTGGGGACAAAAGGTTCATCTAGTGAAATTTGCTCGATTACAGGATGTCTTGAATCCTTAATATCAATGGTATGATCTTCCCTTAGTATAGGCTTAACGTAATTATTTCTTAAGCTAACATCAGCAAATGATATCAAGACATCAAGTTTAGAAATAGCAACTGCTGTTGCTTTAATTCTATCAATTTCCTCTAGGATGCTATTTTTAATTTCAGTAAAAATTTCATATTCTAAATCAACGGATTTATCTTCTGCATTTAAAATCTTATTTTCTATTTCTTTTAGTTCAGGTGTAATATAACGTTCAGATTTAGATAGTGTTTGTTTTCTAGTATAATGCTCTGGCACTAAGTCAATATTTGTTTTGGTTACTTCTATATAATAACCAAAAACTTTGTTATAGCCAATTTTAAGTGAACCAATTCCAGTTTTTTCTCTTTCTTCTTTTTCTTTAGCAATAATCCAGTCTTTACCATGGTTAATAATATCATATAACTCGTATAAATTTTCATTGTAACTTGGCTTAATGATTCCACCATCTTTTAATGTAATTGGTGGATCTTCTTCAATTGAATCTTCTATAAGTGTATAAATGTCTTGTAGCAAATCAATATCCTGGTTTATTTCAATAAGATTATTTACTTCTAAATCAGATAATAAAGCTTTAACATCAGGTAATACGAAAAGACTATTCTTTAATGCGATTAAGTCTCTTGCATTAACGCTACCATAGACAAGTTTTGAAGATAATCGTTCTAAGTCATAAATTCCTTTTATTAACTCCTTTAATTCCTCTTTCAACAATAAGTCATTTGATAACAGTTCAACTGCATCTAAACGATTATTAATGGCTTCTTTAGACAATAAAGGTTCTTCAATCCATTTGGTTAACCGTCGGCCACCCATGGCAGTAGATGTTTGATCAAGGACCCATAGTAAGGAGCCTTTTTTATCCTTTGTTCGAATGGTTTCCAATAATTCTAGATTTCTTCGCGTAAATTTATCTAGAAACATAAAATTGTTTTCATGGTATATTTCTAAATCACTAAAGTTTAATAGAGCTACCTTTTGTGTTTCTTCGATGTACTGTAATAAACTTCCAACTGCCTTTTTTTCATAGGGTAAATTTGTTAAGCCATAACTATCTAATGAATAGACATTATAAACTCTCTTAATGCATTTTTCACAATTTTTCAGTTGATAAAAAGATTCATCAATAACACTTTTTAATGGTTCAATAAACATAGAAATGGTTGACATAATAGAATTATGTAACTCATCATCTTTATAAAGTATTTCACTAGGATTTATTTTTAGAATTTCATCAATAAATCTTTGTTTACGCTGCCTACCTTTAAAAGCAATAGTTTTTAATTCACCAGTTGTAATATCCGTGTAGGCAATTGAATAACCCTCTGTATCTACATAATAAGATAGTATATAATTATGAAGTTTCTCTTTTAACATATCTGGTTCAGTAATAGTACCAGGTGTTACAATTCTTACCACTTCTCTTTTGACTATTCCTTTTGATTCACTAGGATCTTCTACTTGTTCGCAGATTGCGACTCTAAAACCTTTTGAAATAAGCTTCTTTAAGTATTCATTACCCGCTTTAACTGGAACACCACATAGTGGTGCTTTTTCTTCTAGGCCGCAATTTCGTCCTGTAAGGGTTATTTCTAAAGCTTTAGATGCAATTATTGCATCATCAAAAAACATTTCATAAAAATCACCAAGACGATAGAATAAAATGTGGTCTTGGTAATTTTCTTTTATTGAATAATATTGCTTCATCATAGGGGTTAATTCTTTTTTGTTAATCTCCATTTATATCAACTCTTCAAAAGTTCCACTGAGTGAAAATGAATTGTAATCTGTAACTTTTACTTTTACAAGTTCACCAATTAATTCTTCATCGCCTTCGAAATTTATGGTTTTGAAATGTCTCGTTTTACCAGTTAAAATATTTTTATCATTTTTTGAAGGTCCTTCTACTAAAACTTCTACGCTTTCATTCATATATTTTTTACTGTTTTCATAGGCAATCCTATTAGAAGCTTCTAATAATCTATTGAATCGGTTTGACTTGATTTTTTTGTCTATATGATCTTTATACTCATAAGCAGGCGTTCCTTTTCTCTTTGAGTAAATAAAAGTAAAAGCATTATCAAATTTAACTGTTTCAAAAAGCTCAATTAAGTGATCAACATCTTCTTCAGTTTCACCTGGAAACCCAATAATAATATCAGTAGAAATTGCGATATCCTTGATTTTTTCTTTTGCATATTTTATTTTCTCTAAGTAATCTTCAACAGTATAGCCTCTATTCATGCGTTTTAGTAAATCATTTGATCCTGCTTGTACAGGTAAATGTAAAAACTCACATACCTTATCTAAATTATTAATAGCATCTATTAACTTAAAGGACATATCTTTCGGATGAGATGTCATAAATCTTATACGTTTTAATCCTTCAATAGCATTGACCATTTCTAATAAATCAGAAAAATCTATACCAAAGGCTTCAGTTTTTCCATATGAATTGACATTTTGACCTAAGAGTGTTACTTCTTTTACACCCTTTTCTACTAAATTTTCGATTTCATTAATAATATCTTCTGGCAATCTGCTTCGTTCTCTCCCACGAGTATGGGGCACAATACAGTAAGTACAAAAATTGTTGCATCCATGCATGATATTCACAAAAGCTTTAACGTCATAATCTCTATTGGCTGGAAGATTCTCAACTACGATATCTTCTTTATTATCAACGTCAAATGTTGTTGCCTCTTGAGTATAGCTTTCTTTCAACAACTTTGGAAACTTATGATAACTGTGGGTTCCTATTACAAGATTCAAAAACCCATATTTTTTTTTGATTTTATCAACAATGGCTTCTTCTTCAGGCATGCAACCTGTGAGTATGATTTTTAAATCAGTTCTTCTTTGTTTTAAGTTTTTTAGATGTCCAAGATTCCCAAAAACTTTCATTTCTGCTTTTTCTCTTACAGCGCAAGTATTAAAGACAATAACGTCTGCTTGTTCTCGATCATCAGTTTTTATGAAACCCATTAAATCAAACATGCCTGATAAATTTTCTGAATCATGTTCATTCATTTGGCAGCCCCAAGTCTCAATTAAATATTTTTTCGTATCCATCATATTTTTGTTTCTAAAGAAATCGATAAATTCTGTTTGGTTTTTAAGACCATCGAACTTATTAACATCTGTTTGTATATCTATTCTCTCCATTTTTACCTCCATTAATAGTTATTCTCAATTTATAATTATATCATAATTTATGAACTTTTAAAGGATACTTATGAACAAAGCACAAAAAAATGCTATTAACGGTTAATAGCATTTCTAAGAACTAAAAATATTTATAAAAACTTCTACAATTTTAGGATCGAATTGAGTACCTGAATATTCTTCTAACTCATCAATTGCTCTTTCTATAGACATTCCTTTTCTATAGGGACGATCATTTGTCATTGCATCAAAGGCATCAACTACAGAAATAATTCTACATTCAATAGGGATTTCCTCTTCTTTTAAACCTAAAGGATAACCAGAACCATCGTATTTCTCTTGATGTTTAAGGATTAAGTCGGCTATATCTCTTAGTTCAGCTGATTCATTTGCTATTCTAAAACCTATTTCACAATGGGTTTTCATGATTTCCCACTCTTTTTCATTTAATGGACCGGGTTTATTTAGAATCTTATCAGGTATACCTACCTTACCAATATCATGAAATTTTGAAAGAAGCTTTAATCTATTGATTGAACTAATTGAAAGATTAATTTTATTTCCAATCATAGCAGCCGTTTCTCCCATACGATGGGCATGGCCTTCTGTTATATAGTCTCTTTCTTCTAAAGCTTTCATCAAAGTCTTAACAAGTGTATGCCGCATACTTGATTCCTTTAGTAGTTTTCTTTGATACATTTTATTATCAGCTTGTTTATATAAGTGATTTACGTCTACTTTTCCCTTATTATTAAAACTATAACCATAAGACATTGATAACTCATAAATTGTATCAGATGTATTAAAATCCTCTAATAGTACATCAAATTCAAATAGTCTATCCTGAACATAGTTATAATCAATTTTCTTATAGATTAATCCAAATTCATCGCCACCAATGCGAGCCAAATGATCTGCCTTGGTAAAATGATTTTTTATCATATTTGCTGCAGATTTAATCATTTCATCACCAGTAAAGTGACCGAGTGTATCATTTACTATTTTTAGACCGTCAATATCGAAAATAATTAAGGCAAATCCTTTTAGGGGTCTATCATTATATATCTCTAATTTGTTTTCAAAATAACGTCTATTATGAATCTGAGTTAAACTATCTGTTAAAGCCATATTTCGTAGTTTGGCTTGTAATTTTATTTTTTCAGTATTGTCCCTAATAATAATAAATATTTCTTTAATTTGTGTTAAATATATTCTTCCTTCATAAAATCGATTCTCACCATTAATAATCATGCTAAAATTAATAACTTCTAGTTTTTCATTTTCTTTAACCCACTCACATTTCTTTTCAAGTTGATTATAAATGCTTCTATTGTTAAGGATTAGATCAATTATATCCTGGTCTTGAGGCAAGTTATATTCCGTTATAAAAGTATGTTCATCGTAGTACAAAATTATATCTGGAATGCCTCTAATAAGACTTGAATTACGACTATTGATTTTTTCTAATTCTAGTATTTTTTCTTGTAATTCCGGGTAGTAGTTCTTCTTAAATGAGGCCTCACCAAGGCCAATAATATCTTTACGTGTGATTTTTTTGTTGGATGATTTTGTCATAAATACGCTCCACATCTTTATTATTCAGTTCACAAGGATTAGTTATTAAGCAAGGATCATTTAAAGCATTTTCTATTAGGTTTTCTTTTAATGATCTATTTAATTTATTGACATGAAATTTCTCAGGAATACCTAACGACAATGTGAGGTCATTGATATAGTTTATAATGGCTTCTTTGTCTTTTTTTAAACCCATAAAACTAGCAATTTCATTATAACGTTTTTTTGAACTATTATAATTAAACGCAATTACATGACAAAGTAGAATACTATTACATTTACCATGGGGTAAATCTAAAACACCGCCTAAGCTATGAGCTAATGCATGTACAGCACCTAAACTCGCATTTGAAAAGGCAATACCCGCATGAAGTGAACCGAGCATCATATTATTTAAATCATAAACTGTTCTCTTGCTATTATAAGCCTTCTCAATACTTTCTTGAATTAATTTAATAGCTTTAGAAGCATGTACATCCGTTAATTCCGACTGTGCATTAGAAACATATGCCTCAATTGCATGGGTTAAAGCATCCATTCCTGTTACTGCAATAAGATCTTTGGATAAAGTTGTAAGGGGAATAGGATCAATTAATGCTAAATCAGGCACAACTTTCTTACTAATGATTGCTTTTTTTATTAGATTTTTTGAATCAGCTATGATAGCAAATTGGGATACATCGGCACCTGTACCAGCAGTTGATGGAATACAAATTAATGGCGGCCCAGGTAGATTGATCTGGTCAACACCAACATAATCTAAAATATGTCCACCATTTGTTGAAACAATACTAATAGCTTTTGCACAATCAATAGGGCTTCCGCCACCAATGGCTATGATTAAATCACATTCATTTTTTAAAAAATACTCTGCACCTAACATTGCTTCATAGTCTTTAGGATTTTCTGTTAGATCATCAAAAATACAATAATCAGGGACATTTTCACTAATAACTGAAATAATATGACTAAACCAATCCAATGTTCTGACGGTTTTATCTGTAACAATTAATGGTTTTTTAGATGAAAAGTACTTAATATACCGACCAACCAGTAGAGATGCATTTTTACCAGTTATTATCTCTGGTACAACAAATTTTTTTAGTTCAAGTACATTATTAATAAAAATCCCCTCCTTTAGTAAATATTAGTATATTAATACCTATTTCTGACCTAATTAAACAAGATTTATATAATAAAAAATTGCTTAGTATGAACTAAGCAATTTTTGATAAGCAGTTAAGGATCTTTAGTAATTAATAGCCGCGTTGATTCTATTTAAACCTTCTTTTATTGTATCCATATCTGTTGCATAGGATACTCTAACGAATTCGTCAACACCAAAACCAATACCAGGAACAACTGCAACTAAAGCTTCATCTAGTAAGTAATTTGCAAAATCCATCGATGAATTAATTGTTGTTTCATTTAAAGTTTTACCTAATACATCTTTAATATTAATCATAATATAGAAAGCACCCTTAGGTTTTTCACAAGAAAGGTGTTTAATTTTGTTAATCCTGTCGTACATGAAATCCCTTCTTTTAGCAAAAACATCAACCATATCTGTTACAACTTTTTTATCCATGGTTAAAGCTTTTACAGATGCATATTGGGCAACAGTATTTGGATTTGAAGTGGCGTGGGATTGAATATTATTAATCGTTTTAGCTAAAGATTCATTACAAGCCAAATATCCTATACGCCAACCCGTCATAGCATAAGCTTTTGAGACGCCATTGATAATAATTGTTCGCTCCTTAACTTCTGGAACCAATGTAACAATACTATTATGAGATGATTCATAGAGTAGAACTTCATAAATCTCATCAGCTATAATATAAACATCCTTTTGAATGGCTAATTTAGCAACACCTTTTAGCACTTCGTCTGAGTAAACTGCACCTGTTGGATTATTAGGTGAATTAATCATTATCGCTTTTGTTTTAGGTGTTATGAGTGCTTCTAATTGATCGACATCTACTTCAAAGCCATCTGATTCTTTTGTTTCTAAAACAACTGGAACACCACCGGCCATTTTAACAAGCTCTAAATAGCTTACCCAATAAGGTGACGGTATAATAATTTCATCACCAGGATTCACAAGGGCTTGTATTGTATTAAACAGTGAATGCTTAGCACCATTAGAAACAACGATATTACTAGGCTTGTATTCAATATTGTTATCATCTTTAAACTTTTGACATATAGCCTCTTTTAGTTCAATAATGCCCGAAGAAGCTGTATAACCAATAGATCTGTTTTCAATAGAATATATTGCCTCATCTCTTATTTCTTTAGGTGTTTGAAAATCAGGTTCTCCAACACCAAAGCTTTTTACATCATGCCCTTCTTTGATTAATTGTTTGGCTTTTGCAGTTATTGCTAATGTAATTGATGCTGAAATATTACTATACTTTTTAGATATTTCCTTCACTTGACCCTCCCTTTATACAATAATTTATTATTAGAATGATTATCTTTCTTTTATATCAATAGTTTAACGAAAATAACATTAATAATCAATATATATTCTTTATTATTTTGACTTTTTAATTATTTTTTTTAAGTCTTTCATAGTTTATCTTATTCATCTAATGTTGATACTTTTAAAACAAATAAAATAATGTATATAATATACAATTTTACTATTTATTATATTTTCAATATATGTTAATATAAAGATATAACATAATATTAAAGGGGGATGTATTAATGAAATTGTCAAAAAGACTTAATAGTATGCAAGAATCACCAATTAGAAAGTTAGTTCCAATAGCAGAAGAAGCTAAGCTACAAGGTAAAAAAGTTTATCATTTAAACATTGGCCAACCGGATATAATGACACCTGAGGTGTTTTTAAAGGCGATTAGAGATTTTGATGAAGAAGTAATCAAATATTCTTTCTCTCAAGGTGAACCAAAGTTAATTGAATCAATCATTGACTATTATAAAACCTATGATATGTCATTTGAGAAAGATGAAATCCTAATCACAAATGGTGGTAGTGAAGCTTTATTATTTGCTTTAATCGCTACTTGTGATGCTGGTGATGAGGTATTAGTACCAGAACCGTTCTATACAAACTATAATGGTTTTTCATTACCTGTAGGTGTTAAAGTAAGTCCAATAACTACTCATGCTGAGAACGGATTTGCACTACCATCAAAAGATGAAATTCAAGATTTAATTACCGACAAGACAAAAGCAATCATGCTATCTAACCCTGGTAACCCTACTGGTGTAATTTATACTGACGAGGAAGTTAATAGAATAGCAGATTTAGCGATAGAAAATGACTTATATATCATTGCTGATGAAGTTTATAGAGAATTTGTATATGATGATTTTGATTATACAAGTTTTGGAAATATTGATAGAGTAAAAGATCGAGTAATTATTATAGACAGTATTTCAAAACGCTATTCTGCATGTGGTGCGCGAATTGGTTCTTTTGCTTCAAAAAATAAAGACCTTGTAAAAGGCGTATTAAAATTATGTCAATCAAGATTATGTGTACCAACATTAGAACAAATCGGAGCTACTGAATTATACAAAGTAGACCAATCATATTTTGAAGATGTCAATACTGAATATAAAAAGCGAAGAGATATTGTGTTTGATGCTTTAAATTCTATGAATGGCGTAATTTGTAAGAAGCCTCATGGTGCTTTTTATATTATTGCTAAATTGCCTGTAGAAGATGCCGAAGACTTTGTTATATGGATGCTAAAAGAATTTAGTGATAATAGTGAAACGGTTATGTTCGCACCTGCTGAAGGTTTCTACGCTACTGAAGGATTAGGTAAAGATGAGATTAGAATTGCATATATTCTAAATGAAAAGGATTTAAAACGTTCAATGGAACTATTAGAAATGGGCTTAAAAGAATATAAAAATAAATAGATAGAAATTAGAACCTCTTATACAAAAAGGGGTTCTTTTTTTACAAAAAAAAAGAATTAAATGAATAATTCTTTTAAATCAACTCCAGTAGTTCACCTGGTTTGTTAATAATCTGATCTGGTTTTACTTTAAAGTCCTCTAAATCGAACATAGTCCAACCGACTAAAACCGTTTTTATATTGAATTCGTCACCTGCTTCAATGTCATGAGGGCTATCGCCAATAAGAAGCGCTTTATTTTTATCTATATTATTATTATTAAATAAGATTTGTAGCCCTTCAGGATCAGGTTTACCATTGCTTACATCATCCATGGTAATCATACCTTCGAAATAATTCAGTATATTCAAACGATCTAATGATTGTGTGGTGTCTTTTGTATTATTATTTGTTAAAATGTACAAACTATAGTTTCTTACATTTAATTCTTTTAGTAACTCTTCTATTCCTTCAAATAAAAAAGTTTCTGAATTAACTTTTCTTAAGTATAAATCAAAGTAGTAATCTACAAGTTCATCTTCACGATTCGGATCTAACATACGCATCTGTTCATCAATTGCTAAACCGTACATTTCATTTATTTTCTCTTCTTCTAATGTTAAATTCAATTTATCCTTCGCCACTTTTTTTAAAGTTTGAATTATTAAATTATTTGTGTTAATAATTGTACCGTCGAAGTCAAAAATTAGTGATTGCATTTTAATTATCCTTTCTTAGTGTAAAAAAATGTATTTTCAGAGACAAAATTATACTTTGAAGGGACAATAATTTGTTCTGTTGATCCTACAAATAAAACGCCATTTGGTTTTAATGCATGAGAAAATTTCTCATACATTTTATCCTTAGCTTCTTCTGTAAAATAAATCATTACATTTCTACAAAGTATTAAATCACAATTAGATGGATATTGGTCTTCTAAAAGATTCATCTTTTTGAAAGTCACTTGTTTTTTTATTTTATCGTCTATTTTGTATGAGCGCCCAATTTCTTCAAAATAATCATTTCTATATTTTGCTGGCATTTTTTCAACAGTTTTCTTTGAATATATACCTGTTTTAGCTTTATTAATAGCGCCTTCATCAATGTCTACAGCTAATATATCAATTTTATTTAATGGCATAAAGTTCGTAAGTAACATTACCAAGCTATAGGGTTCTTCTCCAGTCGAACAAGCAGCTGACCAAATCTTTAGTTTTCTATTATTTTTGAAAAGCTTAGGTAATACATCATCTTTTAAAACATCCCACTGTTCAATATTTCTAAAAAATTCTGAAACATTGATTGTTAAGTAATTAATGAATTCATCAAACAATTCATCGTTATTTTTTAATCCATTAAAATAGTCTGAAAAATTATCAAAGTTATTTCTCTTAATTAATGATTCAATTCTACGCTTCATCTGTCTTTCTTTGTAAGAGGTTAAATTAAGACCAGTAATTTGGAATATATTTTTTTTAAACTGTTCATATCCTTTCATTTGATCACTCCTAAATTTTTTAAAAAAAAAAGCCGTTTTCACGGCTAATTTATTTATTCTGCATCTACTTCTTTTAAAGATAACTTTATTTTTTGATTTTCGATATCGCTATCAATAATCTTAACTTCGATTTTTTCGCCGATGCTTAACTCATCAGATGGCTTGTCAATTCTTTCAGAAGATATTTCTGAAATATGAACTAATCCTTCTAATCCGTCTTCTAATTTTACAAAAGCACCAAACTCAGTTAAGTTAACAACTTCACCTTCGTAAACTTCTCCAATTGTGTATTTTTCTTCAAATACTTCCCATGGATTAGGTTGCGTTTGTTTAATACTTAAAGAAATCTTCTCTTCTTCTTCGTTATATGATAACACTTTTACTTGAATAGTGTCGCCTACAGATAAGATCTTTCTTGGATTTTGTAACTTACCCCATGAAATTTCTGAAATGTGAACTAAACCATCAACGCCACCAACATCAACAAATGCACCAAAGTTTAATATTTTTCGAACAATACCTTCAATTACTTGACCTTCTTCAATATTGTTCCATAACTTAACTTTTTCTTTATTAAGTCTAACTTTAACAATTGCTTTATGAGAGAATACTAATCTTCTCTTTCGCTTATTTACTTCTAAAATTTTAACTTTTAAATCTTTACCAACAAATTTTGATAAATCTTCAACATATCTTGGAAGTAATTGTGAAGCAGGTATAAAACCTCTAATATCATTGTAAAAAGCAATAATACCGCCTTTAACAACACGTGTTGTTTTAACAGTAATTGTTTCTTCCTTAGCATATAAATCAGCAAGTACATCCCAGTCTTTAAGCATGCTAACACGCTTAAGAGATAAAAGAACATTACCTTCGCCGTCATCTAAGTCAACAACGTATACCTCAAGTTCATCTCCTTCATTTATATTTTTTTTGATGTCATAATTTGAGTCATTTGAAATTTCATATTTTGGTATAATTCCATCAGCCTTATAACCAAGATTTACAACAACTTCTGTATCAGTTACTTGTACTACCTCACCACTCATTATACTTCTTTTTCTTGGTACTCTGAATGATTCTTCATAACCGTCCAGTAATTCTTGCATTGTCATTTCGTTTTCCATTAAAAACCCTCGCCTTCATTTATTATTTGTAATATATTATTAACTACCCAATCCGGAGTCGAAGCTCCACCAACTATTCCAATTGAATT